>JACRIB010000079.1 GCA_016235895.1 Candidatus Peregrinibacteria bacterium
CTAATTTTAACTACAAAACATGGAATTCAATCAATTGCCAGCCGACTACAATGCAGAAAAATTAGGTCCTCAAAAGCGCCAAACTCTTCCCTTGCAAACTCCAAAAATAGGTATAAAATGGAGTTATGTATTCCAGAATTATCAAATCACCGAAAAATAAGAGTTTTTTTCTCTTTGGACCAAGAGGAACCGGTAAGACCACCTGGCTGAAAACAAACTTCAAAAACGCCATTTATCTCGATCTTCTTGACGCGGAATTGTTTAATAATCTTCTTGCCAGACCAGAGCGGTTAAAAAAATTGATACCACCGGATTTTACCGATTGGATCATCATTGATGAGGTGCAAAGAGTTCCGTTATTACTTCACGAAGTTCATAAACTTATAGAAGAAAATCATTTCAAGTTTATACTTACGGGTTCAAGTGCCAGGAAGTTGAAACAAAAAAACATAAATCTTCTGGCCGGTAGGGCCCTTACATACCACATGTATCCCTTAACCACACTTGAATTAAAAAATGCTTTTAATATTAAAAATTCCTTGCAATATGGGCATCTGCCGGCAATTTTTACCGAGGAGAATCCTAAAAAATATTTGGAATCATATATTTCAACATATTTAAGAGAGGAAATCCAAAACGAAGGGCTTACCAGAAACCTCAGCGCTTTTTCACGCTTTCTGGAGGCGGCAAGCTTCTCACAAGGGGCGGTGTTAAATATTTCGGCAGTAGCTCAAGATAGCGAAATCAATCGTAAAGTGGTGGAAAATTATTTTTCAATTCTTGAAGATTTAATGATAGCCGAACGTATTCATATTTTTACCAAAAAAGCAAAAAGACGCATCATTTCCCATCCTAAATTTTACTTTTTTGACGTAGGTATCTATAGGGCTATAAGGCCCAAAGGACCATATGATTTGCCGGAAGAGACAGATGGGGCGGCTATTGAAACTCTAATCTTTCAAGAACTAAAAGCCGTAAACAGTTATCTTGATTTGGGATATGGAATTTTCTATTGGCGCACTGTAGATGAGGTGGAAGTAGACTTCATTTTATATGGAGAAAAAGGATTAAAAGCCATAGAAGTCAAAAGGACTTCAAGGATAAATCCAAAAGATTTGCGTGGACTTAAAGCCTTTTCCAAGGATTACCCTCTTGCTAAATGTTACCTCCTTTATAGTGGAGATAAAAAATTATTTGATAATAATATTGAAATAATCCCAATAGAAGATTTTCTGAAAAATATTGATTATTATCTTGCGTAACTTTAACTCTCCACCTCGAAAATATTCAAAATACCAAACTTGTACACACTCGCAATCGGGCGCAGCACAGCCATATTTCGGTGCCCATTGTAGTACCTGACCATTTCGTTGTAGCGTTTTACCTCTTCTTCCAAGTCATTTCCAAGTTCCCCTATTTCCGTCTTTAATTCCAGAAAATTCGTATCTTTAGCCAAGTCGGCATTTTCTTTTTCCAAGGCCACAACCTCATTTATCACCATGCTCAAATCATGTTCGTATTCGATTTTTTCCACGCCACGCGAATACTCTTTTGCCGCTTTCATCCGCGCCACAATCATCTTTTCCAAAAGCTCTTCTTTGTCTTTCGCAAATATTCTCACCGTCTCGATCAAATTCGGCAAAACACTCTGACGCTTGCGGAGTTGCTCATCAATCAATTCCCATTGTTCATACACTTGTTTTTTCAGGGATTTCAAATGACGCACGGCCACGACAGACCATAGTACAGCCAAAAACACGACTGCTCCAACAATGATCGAAATATTGACTTCAGTACTAAAACTAAACATAATAAAAAATTTATTCTAAAGAGAATGTAGCATATTTTTGACCATCTGTGCATATTTTTTCCAGGAATATTTGCGGGCCAATTTTAACGCCTTCTCTCGCCATTCTTCACGCTTCTTCTCATTCAGCATTTCCTCCATCGCTCCTACTACATCATTTTTCACGAATTTCGCGCTATCTTCCGCCACTTCTCGCTGCACCGGAATGTCCGACAGAATCATCGCTGCACCGGAATTTGTCGCTTCCAGAATCGTTAAATTAAAACCTTCATATTTTGAAAGATTTACAAAAGCCAAGCAATTTTGGTATAAACAAGCCAATTCTTCTTCGCTTAAAAATCCGGTTTTCACAATATTGCCCAGATTTTCCAATTTATCAAAGCTCTTATATAATTTATCTTTGAACAACTTTCCGCCAGCCAAAACCAGTGGCATACCTCTATGTTCTTCACTAAATTTTAAAAATTCTTCCACCAGAAAATTCACATTTTTGCGCTCATCATAGCCCCCAACATACAAGAAATATTTGCCTTTTCTCAGGCTAAACCTGCACAAAACTTCCGTGACAAAAGCCGGATGCGACTCCACTTTGTAAACAGGGGACACGTCATTATAAACCACCTCGATTTTCGCCGGCGCCACTTTGCACACTTTTTCAATGTCCTCTTTTGAGCTTCCGGAAACCGTAAACACGAGATCAGCTTTCGCCACCGCCTTGCGCGTCTGCGCGTGATAAAGTTTTGAAAGCAAACCTTTGCGATAATTTTTGTTCATCCAGGGAATGCAGTCATGTACTGTCACCACGGTTTTCAGGCCTTTTTTGTACCAATCCTTCGTCCACGGATTAGACGGATAAGTAAAAAACGCAATGTCTATTTTTTGTTTCAGGAAAAACTCCGGCACTTGGATCTGTTCCCACCAAGTTTTTCGCATACCCGCGCCAGGAAAGTACTTTTCTTTCAACATTTTTATCTCCACATTTTTCGGAAATTCCCGCGCCAGCTGAGGCGAAATTTCCTCCGGCACCACCAGCACATATTGCGTCTCCGCGTCCTGCCTCGCCACCTCCGCCAAAAGATTGCGCGTATACTGCCCAATCCCCGTAAACGGCCTCGTCAACAACCTGGCATTTACTCCGATTTTCATGTTATTTATACTTTAAAATCATTCTCACAATATCATACGCGCCGTTCTTGAATTTTTCTCCGGCGTTCACGGGATTCCGATTCACCATCTCCACCGCTTTCACAAAATCTGCCACTTCCACTTCGCCTACCATCACGCCCCAGCCCAGTTTCCTGGCAAAAATTTCGGCATTTTCAATCTGATCTCCGCGACTGGCCATCGTACCCAGCGGAATGATCAGGGCCTTCTTTTTCAAAGCGGCAATTTCCGCCAGACTGTTTGCTCCGCCGCGCGAAATAACCAGCTCCGAAATTGCATACACGTCCTTCATTTGTTCATCCAGAAATTCATACTGTGCATAGCCTCTTTTATGCAAACCGATGTCCAAATTTCCTCGTCCGCAAATATGCACAACTTGAAATTTTTTCAATAATTCATCCAAGCCATCTCGCACTAATTTGTTTATCTGCTCAGCTCCCTGGCTTCCACCCATCACCAAAACCACGGGCCGATATTTGTCCAAACCGGTGAATTTGTAACCGCGCTCGATCACTCCATCCAGCACACTTTTTCTTATCGGATTGCCGGTGAAAACAATTTTCCGCGCATATTTTTTTAAATATTTTTTTGTCTCCTCAAAACTCACGCAAATTTTATCGGCATATTTCGCGCACACGCGGTTAGCCAGACCCGGGCGCACGTCCGACTCGTGCACGATCACGGGAATATGTTGCCAATAAGCCGCAATCACCACCGGCACACTCACAAATCCACCCTTGCTGAAAACCACCGCCGGCCTAAATTTCCGCAAAATTAAAAAGGCATGGAAAATTCCTATAGGAATTTTCCAAATATCGATAAAATTCTTAACTGAAAAATACCTCCTGAATTTCCCGCAAGCTACGGATCTATATGGTATGCCTGCTTTTTCCACCATACTTTTTTCCACGCCATTCGCCGAGCCAATATACAAAATCTCCGCCCGCCGCTGTTTTTTAAGCTCTTCGATAACGGCGAAGTTCGGTATGACGTGACCTCCGGTCCCCCCACCTGTTAGAACTATTCGCATAGTAAGTAGTATTTTCAGATATATTTAAAAGAATAGCAACCGCAATCAAACCGGCCACCAACGATGATCCTCCGTAACTTACAAAAGGTAAAGTAATTCCAGTTACCGGAAAAAGGGCGGTATTCACGGCAATATTCACAAAAGCCTGTACCACCAGCCACGTAGTCAGTCCCACCGCCACAAACATTTCGAAACTACCATTGGCTTTATTGGCAATATGATAACCGCGCAAAGCAATTATCAAATAAGCCAAAACTACAAAAATAATTCTGACAAAACCCAGCTCTTCCGACGACGCCGCAAAAATAAAATCATCGGAAGCCTGCGGCAACCAATAAGATTTTTGCACGCCCTGGGTCAAACCCTTGCCAAAGAGTCCACCGCTTCCCACAGCGATATTCGCCTGTTGCGATTGCCAGCATAAATCTTCCACGCAAGTTTTATCCACATTCAAAAAACTTTGAAATCTTTGTCTGACATGGGGCACAAAACTCACCACCACAATTGAAGCAATCATCGCCACCAAAATTCCCAGTCCCAAATGCTTCAATCTTGCCCCGGCAATAAAATAAATCGATACCGCGATAATCGCCAATACTACGGTGGACCCATAATCATTTTCCAAAACCACCGGTAAAACTATCAGTCCGGTAATGAAACAAAACGGCAAAAATCCATCATGAAAATCACCCACCGACTCTCGCCGTTTACTAAACCAGTAAGCCAAATACAGGATCAATGCCAACCTCGCGAATTCCGAAGGTTGTAGAGAAGTATTGAAAATCAAAACCCAATTTGTGGCGATTGTTCCAAAACTTTTCCCCGCTACGATTACAAAAATCAACATTATCACCATCAAGCCAAAAAACACCGGCGCGATTTTTTTCCAAAATTTCATCGGCAATTTCCAGGCCAAAATAAAAACCGCTATGCCCAGTCCCAGTCTCATCAGATGTTTTTTAAACAGCAAATAACAATCCACATTCGCGTCACTGCAATTGGGATATTGCACGCCCGGAGCCGAAAGAGCAATTGATTTTGGCACTCCGATACTGGTAATCATTACCAGGCCGAAAATCAGCAGAAACAAGATGGTTAAAGCCAAAATCGTATCGAATTTAAACGAACTTTTCATGTAGTGAGATATTCTACCTATCACATTGTTTTTTCAAGCTTTTTATGTTCTTATTTAATGGATGAAAAACAAATTCATTCAAATGGGAATCTGGTCGCTAATATTGATTATTCTGGATCAAATTACCAAATATTTCATTTACAAATCCAACTCGGGCCCCGTCAATTTACTGGGCGATTTTTTTCGTATCGAATACAGCCAAAATACCGGTGTGGCTTTTGGTATTCCCGTTCCTCACACGCTACTTATCATCGGAAATATTTTGTTAATCGGACTGATTGCCTGGATCATTCAAAAAGAATTTGATCTCCATCAGCCCATCGCCAAAACCGGTTTAATTCTCATCATCAGCGGGGCTTTTGGCAATATTATTGATCGCTTGATTTATGGCTTTGTTATAGACTTTATTGCCGTTTGGCGCTGGCCAAATTTCAACCTCGCCGACATATACATCAGCATCGGCATATTGATAATGATTGTATTTTATGGTAGAACAGACACGAAGTGTCCTAAAAAATAAAAGTTTTTGACTTGTCAAAAACACCATATCCCCATTTATATGACTGAAACAACAGATCAAAAAGTACAAGAATTGGGTCCCGGAAGGATCTCTTTCGGCACCTTTCTGCTCAAAATTCTCGCCGGCGCCGCCGGAGGAATTGGAGGAAGTCTTATTCTCGTGATAATTTTCGTTTTGGCTTCTTCGGTTTTGTCTCCGATCACCGGAGGATTGGAAGGAGAAACGTCCCAAATCAGCCCGATTTTCACTTTCATTTTAATGATGATGATTTTCTTGTCCTCCACGGTTGGCAATATCATCAGTACCTGGCTTTTAGCTCTCACTGAAAGAGGAAAATACACCAGAATCGCTTCGGCAATCTATCAGGTTTTCATTATAAGCATGATTATTTTTGTTTTGATGGTGCCGGTTTATTTCATTACCACGATCAGCGTCACTCCTTATGCCGTGGCTTTGCATATCATAATTTCCGCTCAAGTAAGCGCTTTAATTCTCGAAATTGTTTCAAACTATCGTTACGCTCTTGTGGGAGTTTATGGTATCACTTTTTCAATTTTAATCAGCGCCGGCGTGATGTTCGGCTTGGCCGGAGTGATCACCAGTCCGCAAATTTTATTGTTCGCCGCTTTGCCGATCGTTTGGGGCTCGATAGCCTTTGTACAAAGCATTTTTACCATACTTTACGGCTGGATCGCCCGCACTTATGACAAAGATTTTCTTTCCACTCAAACCGTTTATGGCAGCGATTACGGCAAAGAAGTGGAGGTGGAAGAAGTACCGGAAACACCAAAAGTCAAAGACGAAGAAGGCGCCGATTTCTTAAGGCATAATTAGAGCTCCGCTTCCAGCGCATCTCTCATCACTTCCACCGGCGGTTTTTTCCCCGTCCAGAGTTCAAATTGATCCACCGCCTGATATAAAAGCATTTTATCGCCCGTGACATATTCTATGCCGATTCTTTTGGCGGCTTTGATCAAAGGCGTTTCCAAAGGATTGTAACATAAATCCATCACCAGTTTAAATTTTCTTACATATTCCGAGCTGCAAAAATATGGCAAATTCTGAATTCTGATTTTCGGTTCTTTGGTCCAAATGGACGTGGTATTTATAAGAATATCACCGGTCTTCAAATCATTTAAATCATTGCTGTGAATTTCCGCCTCATTAAACATTTCCGCAAATTCTATCGCGATGGCATCAGCTTTTTCCTTTGTTCTATTTGCCACCCAGACATGAATCCCCATTTTCAATAAGCCATAGCAAACCGCCCTGGCCGCTCCACCCGCTCCAATCACCACCGCAATAGGGTCCTTTGTGGGAACATGACGACCCTTCATATCTATAAAAAGCGCCTTGTTTGAAGCCAAATAATCCGTATTAAAACCATACAAAAAGCCCTCGCTGTTCACAATCGTATTCACCGAACCTATTTTCAGCGCCTCTTTATTTATTTTGTCCAAATACTGCATCACTTTTTCTTTGTAAGGCAAAGAAACCGACAAGCCTTCGATCGGCTCATTCCTGACAAATTTCATAAATTTGGCCAGTTCATTTTCCGGCACCTCGAAAATCTCATAATGAGCTCTCATATGCAGCGCCTTAAAGGCCGCATTATGCATTACGGGCGACAAAGAATGCTTCGCCGGATTAGCCAAAATTCCATACCTTTTCATGTGATTATTTTTTCAATTTTTCACCGATTGCTTCCACCGCCCGCAGTACTTCTATCGGCACCATCCATACGGTAGTATTGGAATCATCAGAAGAAATATCATTGATGGAAGCCAAAGTTCGTAGGTGTAGCGCTCCCGGAGCTTTCGATAAAGTGGTGGCCGCTTTCGCCAAATTTTCCGAAGCCGCCACTTCACCTTCCGAGTTTATAATCACCGCGCGCTTTTCTCTTTCCGCCTCGGCAACTTTCGCCATCGTTCTCTTCAAATCCGGTGAAATCACAATATCCTTCAATTCTACCGATGAAACATCAATGCCCCATGGAAGACAGGCTTTGTCGACAATTTGTTCAATACCACTGGCAATTTGTTCGCGTTTTTTCAGCAAGTCATCGAGATATACTTCGCCTACGGCATTACGCATGGTGGTTTGAGCCAGCTGACTTACCGCGTAATAATAATTTTCCACGCCCAAAATCGCCTTTGAAGCATCTTCCACTTTGTAATAAATAACGGCATTGATCGTGACCGAAATATTGTCCGCGGTTATGGCTTCCTGATCGGGAACATCGACAGCCTTCACACGCACGTCCACCTTCACCATTTTTTGAAAAACAGGCAAAACCAGCCTCCAGCCAGGTTCCACCAAACCGGTGAATTTACCAAAAGTAAATTTCACGCCACGTTCATATTGTTTCACCTCCCGCACGCTGCCAAGTATCAACAAAGCCAAAACTATTCCACCAAATATCAACACGGGACTTAAGTCTTCCATAAAATTCTGGGTTAAAAATTAGTAAACAGCACCAATCTACCATCAAAAATCCTGAGCGCAAGGCGCGAAGCCATTCAATCAAGTTACCACTTGAGTAAAAGCGTAAAAAATGTTAATATATACGGATATTATTAATGTAACACATGCTCACAGCCTACGCCGCAGCCACCAATGCTGCTCAAGACGTCACCAATCAAACTTCCAACCAATTAAGCCAATTGGTGGAATCTTTAATTCAAAAAATACCGCTTTGGATAGCTGCTTTTTTGGTCATAGTTTTCTCCATTCTTGCCGCCAAAATTGTTCGTCGCATCGTTGAAAACAAAATGGCGGAAAAAGGCATCGAGCAGGAACACAAAGAAGTGCAGGTCCTTGGTGGACGTATCAGTTACGTAATTATCATTACCGTAGGTTTTACAGTTGGCTTAAAAATCGCCGGAATTGATCTCACTACCATCGTCGCCGCCGTGGCCTTCGGTATCGGTTTCGCTCTCAAAGACATCATTGTCAATTTTCTTGCCGGCATCATGATTTTGGTCAGCAAAAATTTTACCATCGGTGATTTTATCGTGGTGGGAGGAACGCTTGGTAGAGTCCTCGAAATCCAATCTCGCGTGACAATTTTGCAGGCGATTGATGGTACGAAAGTCGTTGTTCCCAACGCCCAGCTATTTAATAAACAAGTCGTCAGCTACACCAGTAATCCGTTCAGAAGACTCGAAATCATGACCAGAGTGGACTATCGCTCTGATTTAAGAAACGCCCTGAAAGTTTGCATGGTCGCGGTCAAAAAAACCAAAGGCGTTCTGGCAGAACCCAAACCGGTGGTTTTGGTGGTGAATTTTGGTGACAGCCAGGTGGATATCGCCGTGAGAATTTGGGTGGAATCTCGCGTGGGTTGGAAAAAAATTGTCAGCCGTTTGATGATAAATCTTAAAGATGCTTTTGATGAACATAAAATTGATTTCCCACGTGGCATTCGTCAAATCGTTTACGACAAGGAGTGGGAGCATGGATTTGACGTCGATAAAAAAGTAGAAGACAAGGAGCTGGATAAAGAATTTGAAAGCGTCAAGGCCGCCAATGAAGGTCCGGCAATCTCCAGTTCTCAAGAAATTTCCATTGATCTTGACGATGGCCAGGTCTTAAAGCCGATTGCTGAACAGCAATACGATCAGACTCAATAGCGAGGACAAAGTCCGAGCTTACTCAATAAAAATCAAAAGTTATGGCTACGATTTCCAATCAATTGAGTCAAGTAGGATCTTATATTTTGGCAAAAATACCGGTTTGGATCATCGCTTTTGCCATCATTGTCATTTCCGTCATCGTTGGCAAAATTGTTCGTCATATTGTCGAAGGCAAAATGGCCCAAAAAGGGATGGAAGAGGAATACAAAGAAGTCCAGGTTCTAGCCGGCCGCATAAGTTATTTTATTGTAATCACTATTGGTTTGACTATCGGCTTGAAAATTGCCGGACTGGATCTCACCATGATTGTCGCGGCTCTGGCTTTTGGCCTAGGATTTGCCATAAAAGACATTATTGGCAATTTTTTTGCCGGCGTAATAATTCTGGTCAACAAAAATTTTAAAATTGGGGATTTTGTTATGGTAAATGGCGTGCTGGGCAGAGTAGTTGAAATTCAATCCCGCGTAACTATTTTACAGTCTACCGATGGTAGCAGAATCATCGTGCCCAATACCCAGTTATTGGATAAAAAAAACTCCAGCTTCACCGGCAACCCGTTCAGAAGAATTGAAGTTGTTACGAGCGTGGACATTCGTTCCGATTTGAGAAACGTGCTTAAAGTCTGCATGATCGCCGCGAAGAGAACCAAGGGTGTAGTCCAAAATCCCGGACCCGCGGTGGCCGTGGTGGAATTTACCGATAGTGAAATAGATATTGCCGTCAGAGTCTGGGCTAAATCACTTGGGGGCTGGAAAAATATTTACAGCCGGTTAATGTTGAATTTGAAAGAAGCTTTTGATGAATATGAAATCGATTATCCATGGTTGATGCGCCAACCTTTTGATGACAAAGAAATTCCCCATGGGCTGAATGTTGATAAAAAAATTGAAGACAAGGAGATGGATGAAGAATTTACTGCCGAAACAAAACCCGGACATTATGAAGTCGCCATCGATCTGGATGATGGGCAGGTCTTGAAACCGATTGCCTAGACAAATCTGAAAAATTCTGTAAACTGGAGCAAATTGTCAGTTTACAAATGAGCACTAATTTATCCATTTTTGACATCGCCGGACCGATCATGGTGGGGCCTTCCAGCTCGCACACTGCCGGTGCCTGCAAGATTGGGCAGTTTGCCAGAGCGCTATTTCACCACACACCTAAAAAAGTGACTTTTTACTTACATGGCTCATTTGGCGAAGTTTACAAAGGTCATGCCACCGATCTGGCCTTGCTCGCCGGCGTAATGAAATTCAAAACCAGCGACCCCAAGATCAAAAATGCCTTCGAAATTGCCAAGGAAAAACATTTAAATTACAAATTTCTTACTCGGGATCTTGGCGAAAAATACCATCCCAACACCGTTAAAATCGTACTCGAAAAAGGCAAAGAAAAAATGTCGGTAATTGGCTCATCGGTTGGTGGGGGCATGATTGAAATCGTAAAAATAGACGACTTTGAAGTGTATTTGAAAGGAACCGCCGGGAAGTATCTTTCACTGGTTGTTTGTCATGACGAAAATCCCAAAGTACTCAAGGATTTGGAGAGAAAGATCAACAAACTTGGCATCAAAATCGCCGAGACCGTTCAAAGCCACTACAAGGATGAAAGGCTGAGTGTACTCAGTCTGGAGGGTCGTCGCATCACGCTTGAAGAAGTAATGGAACTGGAAAAAAATTCTATCGGTATAGATTTCATTCGTTCACTTTCTAAATTGCAGCAGACCGCGTAGCGGTCAAATATAAATTAACAAATTCCGTTTTGGCGGAATCTCCAAATTCCATGAATAATTTTGAATTTCATACCGCCGAACAAATCTTAAAATTGTGTCACAAGCACAAACTTTTCATCGGAGAAATAGCCAAACGCTATGAAGCCGAACGTTCAGGCAAGAGTGTTCCGGCCACCCGCAATAAAATGAAACAGACCAGAAATGTCATGTACGAAGCGGTGAAAAAGGGGATTCATTCAACACAAAAGTCCAAAATGGGGATGGTGGGCGGCGATGCTCATAAAATGCACCTTGCTCTGAAAAAAATACCGGAAATGATAGGAAATAAAGTCACAATTCGTGCTATGTCCTATGCCATCGCTGTTGGTGAACAAAACGCCGGCATGGGCAGAATTGTCGCTTTCCCGACAGCCGGAGGAGCTGGTGTAATTCCGGGAGTTTTATTTAGCTGCGCCGAACATTTCAAAGCCGGCAAAAGAAAATTATTAAACGGCATGTTTTGCGCCTCTGCCGTAGGCTTGATCATTGCTGAAGGGGCCACCTTGTCCGCCGCCAAAGGCGGCTGCCAGGCCGAGGTGGGCGCCGGGGTGGCCATGGCCGCCGCCGGCCTCACGGAGATGCGTGACGGCACGCCCGAGCAATGTTTCCATGCCGCTGCCATGTCATTAAAAAGCTATCTCGGTCTGGCCTGTGACCCTCTCGGTGGCCTCGTTGAAGTGCCTTGCATCAAGCGCAACGCCCTCGGCTGCATGGTCGCGATTGGCGCGTCTGACCTGGCGATTGCCGGCGTAAAAAGTTTTATTCCTTTTGATGAAGTGGTTCTCGCTATGCGCAACATCGCAAAAATCATGTCCCCGAAAATCCGCGAAACCGCCCTCGGCGGCCTCGCCGTCACTGCCACCGGCAACATGATCAAAAAGAAATTGGGTATGAAAATCACGCCGATGGATTTATAGGAACTACAAAGCCTCTTCAATAGCTTCAGCAATGAATTTATCCACACCATAATTAAACGTTTTTTTCTTTTCCAAATATTCCTTCACGGCACTGTCAATGAATTGATTGATTAGTTTTTTATTTTTATCAAATCTTTGCTCCAATCTCTCAATCAATTTTACTGGCAGATCAACAGTCACATTTACATGCTTAATTTTTTTATCATTCATTGTCATAATTTAAAATTATTTTGTGTGATTTTTAAGGTAATCCTCACCGGAAAAATTGTATTTTTTCATCTACAAACCAATTCAAATTTGTATAATCAGGCTCCTTCCGTATTTTCCAGTTTTTTGGCAGTTTCTCTTCATGGTCTATCAAACCTTTATGTGCCAGGCCGTGATGAGCTTCGCATAGAGCAACTATTTTATCCGGATCATGCACTCTATTGGAAGCATACCTGTTTGCATGATGAAAATGGTCATAATTTTTATCGCAACCAGGAAATTCACACTTTCCATGCGATCGTTTTAATACATAATTTTCTATTTTTTGAGGCATATGCTTAGAAGCATTAACCACTGGTTCCGGCTTTTCATTTTGCAATTCCCGATCTAAATCTTTTTCATAAAGTTCTATCAATTTTTCCATTAAAGCGTTCCAGTCACCTTGGTAAAACTTTTCCAATTTAGTCGCAACTTCAGGTTTTACCCTCATC
The DNA here is from genome assembly GCA_016235895.1 of Candidatus Peregrinibacteria bacterium. GTDB lineage: Bacteria > Patescibacteriota > Gracilibacteria > UBA1369 > LOWO2-01-FULL-3 > JACRIB01. Next base: position 12,678 of record JACRIB010000079.1, read on the forward strand.
ATTAGAATTTTTTCTTTGTGAGTAGATAAGTCACTATCGCAAAAAGTATTGTTATCATCGCCAATATCGACTTTAACAGCATTTCCATCTTTCGAATTTTTCACGAACATTTCCAGCTCATTTTTCGGCATCTCCTTGGCATATTTTGCCCAATATTTATCAGTTTCTACAGTGGCAACATTCGCGACCGGCCTGACTGCATACAATCCTTTTTTCTCAGCCACCGCCAACAAGGCCGGCTTATCCTCGATTTTCCTGAAAATTCTCAAAGCCTCATCAACTTGGAATTTATTCATTCCCGCCAATTTTGCCGCATATATATAAATGGACAAAAATCCTTTTTTCTTCCAAACTTCAAATTTTTCTATATCTCCCAAAAGCAAAGCGCATTTACGTTGCCATTCTTTGGCATTGCGACCGTATTCGGAAAACTTTTCGTGAATTTCATTGATATTTTTAACGGATTCAATTTTCATTTTTTGATTATTCATAAAATTCGATTAATTGATCATGCCGTCATATTAGGCTTATAAAAGGCAAAATCAATCAAAGCAACTGGACAAAAACGGCAGGTGAGTACATACTCACCTTATTCATGTTGCATCAATTCAAAAAATATTTTCTAAATCCAGAATCTGTCCTAGGACGATCTGTAAAAGATATTAATTTGCGGTCAGCGATAGTCAATGCAGTTTCTATAGTAATTTTCGCCATGCTAACATTTTAAGATAGTAAAAAATCAAGTATAATACTGACAAATAGACCTTTTTACATATTTTCAGCACAATTAAACCATGTTCAAAATCGCCGTCTTGGCCTCCACCAACGGAACCGATCTGCAAGCCATTATTGATGAAATAAAGGCCGGCAAAATGCCCGGCATTGAGCTCGCAATAGTTGCCGGCAATAAAGAAAATTGCTATGCCCTTCAGCGCGCCAAGGAGCAAGGTTTTAAAATAGCTTTTATCGATCCAAACAATAAAACTCGCGAAGAATTTGATCAAGAAATGGCCGCCACACTAACCCAAGAAAAAATAGATCTCATAGTCTTGGTCGGCTACATGCGCATTCTCAGCACTGACTTCGTGCGCCAATTCAAAAATAAAATTATCAACGTTCATCCGGCTCTAATTCCCAAATATTGCGGACCGCAGTTTTTTGGCTCAAACGTCCACGAAGCCGTCCTCGCCGCCCACGAAAAAGAAACCGGCATGACCATTCATTACGTGGATGAAGGCGTCGACACCGGCAAAATAATTCTCCGGAAAACTTGCGCCATTGACCCCGACGACACACCCGAAACCCTCAAAGCCAAAGTCCAAACCCTAGAGAAAAAATGGTATCCGGAAGTGATCCGCCAACTCGCCAAAAAATCCTAATTTTTCCCTCTCCACTTCCAATGATACTTGATCGCGCTGGCCAGATGCCACCAGGAGATTTTGTTGAACAAAAGTTTGAAGAACGCGCCCTCGCTCAAACGCTTGTGGTAATGAGTGGCCACCGCTTCCGGATAATAAACCACTTTAAATCCGGCTTCATGCGTCTTTCGACACAAATCAAAATCTTCCATAAACAGGAAATAGCGCTCATCAAAGCCATTTATATCATCAAATAATTTTTTCGGCATCATCATAAAAGCTCCGGTAATTAAATCAACTGTCTGCGTGCTGGAATGATTAAAATCCTCCATAATATACTTTTTATATCTCGCTTTAAATGGCCAGATTCTCTTCAAAAAACTGCGCTTGATAAAAAGATCAAAAAGGCCGGCATTTCGTCTGCAAGACTGCTGTACTGTGCCATTGTGATACATCAATTTCGGCCCCACCATGCCCACATCGTGATGCGCTTCCAGGTAATCCACGAGTTTCTGCAAAGTGTCGTGTTCCACCGTAATATCCGTATTCAAAATCAGAATATATTTTCCCTTTGCTTCCCGTGCCGCAAAATTATGACCACTGCCATAGCCCAGATTTTTACCCGGCTCGACCAGCTTGATATCTCTATTGACGGCCGCTTTTTTGAGATAATCCAAGCTTTCATCCGTCGAATTATTGTCGCAAATTATAATTTCAAACTCAAAATCAGTCTTACTTTTTTTCAAAGCCTCTATGCAAAGTTTTGGAAAATACTTCTGATTATAATTGACGATTGTGATTGAAAGTTTCATATTTTTTTACAATTTATTTTTGAAACTGCCTCTCTCCATTTCCCCTATATCCTCGCGATTTTCGGACACCTTCAGCTTCCATTCACCTCTAACAAAACTATTTTCCGGCACATCTTCCGGCACCACGATTCCGGC
>JACRIB010000012.1 GCA_016235895.1 Candidatus Peregrinibacteria bacterium
CTATCCGCGCTCCGATACGTCTGTTATAAATTGATATGAAATTCCCCTTGACCGTTCGTTATTAGCACTCTACAATAGAGACTGCTAACTTTTAATTTAAATATTTATGAGCAAAATAATAGGCATCGATCTGGGTACTACAAATTCCTGCGTTTCCGTCATGGAAGGCGGCGAAGCCATCGTCATCCCAAATACCGAAGGCGGACGTACCACCCCATCCGTTGTCGCGATAAAAGACGGCGAACGCCGCGTAGGTGTCGCCGCCAAAAATCAGTCCGTGACCAATCCGGACAACACGATTTATTCCGCTAAACGCTTTATTGGTCGCCAATTCGACGAGTGCGAAGGAGATATTAAGAAAGTTTCTTATAAATGCGTAAAAGGCAAAAATGGCGAAGTGGAAATCGTGCTGGATGGCAAAGAACGCCGCCCGGCGGAAATTTCCGCCATGGTGCTGCAAAAATTGAAAGCGGATGCCGAAGCTTATCTCGGCTACGAAGTGAAAGAGGCTATTATTACCGTTCCGGCATACTTCAATGATTCGCAGAGGCAAGCCACAAAAGATGCCGGAGCAATTGCCGGTCTCGACGTTAAAAGAATTATCAATGAACCAACCGCCGCCGCGCTAGCCTATGGCGTAGATAAAAAAGGTGGCGACAAAAAAATCGCCGTTTTCGACCTGGGTGGCGGTACTTTCGATATTTCAATTTTGGATATTGGCGGTGGCGTGTTTGAAGTGAAGTCAACCAACGGTAACACGCAACTTGGCGGTGACGACTTCGATCGCAAAATCATCGACTGGATTATCGCCGAGTTCAAAAAAGAACAAGGTATCGATGTTTCCAAAGACAAACTCGCCTTACAAAGAATCAAAGAAGCCGCAGAGAAAGCCAAAATTGAGCTATCTTCATTACATGAGACAACCATCAGCCTTCCCTATCTTACGGTGGATTCCAACGGCCCAAAAAATTTCGAGAAAAAACTCAGCCGCTCAAAAATGGAAGACCTGGTCATGGATTTAATCAACATGTGCGAAGACCCTTGTCGCCAAGCCATGAAAGACGCGCAATTATTCGAAAGCGACATCAATGAAGTAATTTTGGTTGGAGGCATGACCAGAATGCCAGCTGTACAAGCCAAAGTGAAAGAAATTTTTGGTAAAGAACCGACCCGCGGCACCAATCCGGACGAAGTCGTGGCGCTCGGCGCCGGCATCCAGGGCGGCGTTTTGAGTGGCGACAGCAACGTAAAAGACATTCAGTTAATAGACGTCACTCCCCTTTCTCTCGGCATCGAGACCATGGGCAGCATCAGCACCGTGATGATCGAAAGAAATTCCGCCATTCCAACATCCAAAACTCAAGTGTTCTCCACGGCGGCTGACAATCAACCATCGGTGGAAGTGCACATCGTGCAGGGCGAACGTCCGATGGCCGCTGACAATAAGTCACTTGGTAAATTTATTTTGGATGGAATTCCACCCGCTCCCCGCGGCGTGCCACAAATCGAAGTAACTTTGGACATCGATTCCAACGGCATTTTGAACGTGAAAGCTAAAGACAAAGGCACCGACAAGGAGCAGCACATTACGATCACCGGTAGCAGCAACATGAGCAAGGATGACATCGAAAAGATGAAGCAGGAAGCCGAAAAATTCGCGGAAGAGGATAAGAAAAAGAGGGATCAGGTGGAGCTGAGAAATAAGGCCGAATCGCTAGTTTTACAATCTGAAAAAACCCTGAAAGACGCCGGCGACAAAGTAAAAGACGACATAAAAAAACCGGTGCAAGAAAAAATCGACGAATTGAAAAAAGTTTTAGCCGAAAAAAAGTCGACGAATGAGGAGATAAACAAGGCTTATGAGACTTTGAATGCTGAAATACAAAAAATAGGAGCAGAACTCTATAAAAATGCTGGAGCAACCAACGGCACTTCAGGCTCCGATTCACCTTCCAATGCAACCGGCTCCGCCGGTTCTGCCGACGACGGCGTAAAAGTCTACCCAAAGGAAGATGAGCCCGTGGAAGCCGAAGTGGTGGACGAGAAGGATAAGAAAAAGGAGTAAAAAGTTCGCATACGTCCTTCGAGCATATTATATCACTGGCAAACATCGCATATTCCGAAACGTTGGCAGCCCAACCAGTTCGCTCACCAAATACTAATTTATGGCTTTCTACACCATTATTTGAGGGCCACTCGGCTGCGGGAAATCAACAATTTCTGACAGATTGGCAAAGAAGTTCAATGCAGAGCACATTTCTGTTGATCGCATCTTGGATGATCACGGATTAACTGAAGACAAAGAGGACGGCTATATCTCACAGACAAGCTTCAAGCGAGCCAACGAGCTTATTGTTCCCAAAGCAAAAGAATTATTGGGAAATGGGAAAATTATTATCTTTGACGGAAACTTCTACTGGAAATCCCAAGTTGATGATTTAATCCGAAAACTGGATTATCCACATTACGTTTTCACACTCAAAGTACCGCTCAAACTCTGCATTGAACGTGATAGCAAGAGAGATAAAACACACGGTAAAGACGCAGCTGATGCGGTTCACAAGAAATCAACGGAATTTAAATATGGAACTGCAATAGATGCTACGGGGTCTATTGACGAAACAATCGAAAAAATACAGTCTTACATTCCTATTTCAAATTAGTTTTAGCACGCGCACAATTAAGGAACCTCTTAATTACATCATTTTCCGCTCCTTATAATTCCCTCACAATTGACTCTTAAGAGTCAATTCCAACCACAAAATAATATCAATCCTCACGCAACTCCATTTCCGCCGATTTTAGAAAAATTTTAAGTTTGATTGCTATAACAGATTGGTGAACTGATTTATTTGGTTTGACCCTTAACCAAACTTGAGCTATAATAAAAGTAAGATTAACTTACTTTTATATGAACCAAATACAAGTCACCAGCGTTTCTTCAAAAGGTCAAATAGTAATTCCTAATAACATTCGTGAAACCATGGGTATCTCAATGGGAACAAAACTGATAATGCTTACAGATGGAGAAAATTTACTCCTGAAGCCTATTCAAACACCGAATTTTGAAGACTTTAAAAAACTTGTTACAAAAACCGGCTTCAAAAAAACAAATGTACAAAAAATGATAAAAAAAGTACGCAATGAAAATCGTTCTTGATACCAACGTCCTCGTCTCCGGTATTTTCTGGAGTGACTCCCCCAGTAAAATTGTTGCACTTTGGGCTGAAAACAAAATCACTATCCTGATCACTAAAAAAATTCTAAACGAATATTTTCGCGTACTAAATGAAATCGACAAAAACGGTGAAATAGCCAAAAAATGGTGTTCGATGATGATCGAGAATTGTCCTGTGATCGAAGACAAAAACTATATACAAATCTGTAGAGACCCCGATAATAATAAATTTCTCGACTGTGCGCTTATCGGAAAAGATGTTTCTTTCAAATCGGATTTTTTTAGCGTCGGATACTTCTTTTCGGGCTTGATAATCTGGAATATAGTGGCACTTCTCGGTTTTTGTTTGTTCGCACTACTATTCAACAAAATTAAAAAATAATAAAAATGTTCCTAAAATTATTCCGCTCAATTCTGATAACAGCAATACTGTTCAACTCTTCCGTAACCATTGCCGCCACACAAAATGACTGGTATCGCCCGACGATCAATACAACCTGGCAATGGCAACTAACGGGAAAAATCAACACGAATTATAATGCTGACGTCTACGACATCGATCTTTTCGACACACCCGTTCAAACCATTTCTTTCTTAAAATTATCGGAAAAAAAAGTATTGTGCTATTTTTCCGCCGGATCATCGGAAAAATGGCGCCCGGATTTTAATAAATTCAACACTGCTTCAATGGGCAAATCTTTGTCCGGCTGGGCCGGAGAAAAATGGCTGGATATCCGTTCAAAAAACGTACGCGACATGGTATCCTCCCGCCTGGATCTTGCCGTAACCAAAGGCTGCACTGGCGTAGAACCGGACAATGTAGACGGATATACCAATAAAACCGGCTTCGCTTTGACAAAAAATGACCAATTGAATTTCAATCGCTACCTCGCGAACGAAGCACACAAACGCGGGCTTACTATTGCGCTGAAAAACGCCGGAGACCTTGCCGATGAATTGGTCGACTACTTCGACCTTAGCGTCAACGAAGAATGTCATCGATACAACGAATGCGATCAGCTAGCCGTATTCACGCAACAAGGAAAACCAATTTTTAATGCCGAATACAAATTCAACAAAAAAATCTGCCAACAATCTTTGAAAGAAAATATCAGAACAATTTTTCTATCAAGAAAACTCGACGACTCCAGCCGCAAAAGCTGTGATTAATAATACTCTTCGTGCTACAATCCAAACAGATTTTTTAACCATCAATCCCATGGCTCACGGCCGCGAACAACGTTCTCAAAAAGAAGAGAGAAAAAAACCACAAAAAACTTTGGCGGAAAAAAGACAGGAGAAAAGAGAGAAAAAAATGAATCGTTAAAAATCCGCCCACATGCTCAAGGAATTTAAAAATTTCGCCATCAAGGGAAATGTCGTGGACATGGCTGTTGGTATAATTATTGGCACAGCCTTCGGCAAAATCGTCACCTCTCTGGTAAGCGACTTAATCATGCCACCAATCGGCTGGCTCACCGGCGGAGTGGATTTTTCAAATTTGAAAGTAGTGCTAAAACCGGCGGAAGGAAAAACGGAAGCGGTGAGCATAAACTATGGTGCTTTCATCAACAACATTATCAATTTTTTAATCATCGCTTTCACGATTTTCTTCGTAATTAAACAAATGAATCGTTTACGCGAAAGATTCCACAAAAGCGATGCCGCCAAGGAAGAAAAACAGCTCTCCTCCAAGCACCGCGAGCTCATCAAACAAACAGCCTTGCTGGAAGAAATTCGTGATCATTTAAAAAGGAAAAATTAATTTTTTGATATGCCAAACTGTCTGCACTGCCGGACAAAATTTACAATTACTGACGAAGACATAAATTTTCTCAAGGAAGTCAGTCCGGTTTTTGACAATCAAAAATACTTAATCCCGGAGCCAACTTTTTGCCCCGACTGTCGCGCGCAACGCCGCATGTCCTGGCGCAATGAAAGAAAATTTCACAAAAGAAAATGTGATCTTTGCCAAAAAAATATTCTTTCAATGTACTCGGCAAATGTAAAATTTCCGGTCTATTGCCTTGAGTGCTGGTGGAGTGACAATTGGGAACCTAAAAAACACACCCAAGACTTCGATTTCACCCGCCCTTTTTTCGAACAATTTTTCGAACTTCGCGACAAAACTCCACACTTCTGTCTCGCAAATCTCGCCAGCACGATGGAAAATTCCGATTTTTGCAATCAAGCCGGTTATCTAAAAAACTGCTACCTGGTGCTCAATTCCGACGAATCAGAACAATGCATGCACGGCAAAGGAATGAATCGCTGCTTCAATTGCTTGGATTGCTTTAAAATTTATGACTGCCAAGCCTGCTATGAATGTATAAACTGCAATAATTGCGCTTTTTCTACTTTTTTAATGGATTCCTACACCTGCGATTCCTGCCATTTTTCCGCGAATTTAATCGGTTGTAAAAATTGTTTCGGCTGCGTAAATCTGCGCAACAAAGAATATCATTTTTTGAACAAAAAATATTCCAAAGAAGAGTACGAAAAAAACGTCGCAGAGTTCAAAGAAAACCGTTCACTAACCGAGCTCTGGAGCCAATTTCAGGAGTTTCGCAACAAACTTCCCTTCAAGGCGATGCAAGAAAAAAACACCGAAAATTGCAGCGGTGAATATCTGGTTAATTGCAAAAATTGCTTCCACTGTTTTGACTCGGAAAATTTGGAAGAATGTCGTTACTGCAATGATCTAAAAAAAGGCGACAAAGTCAGCTACAAAAACATGGACATCTCCTATTTTGGCATGGGCGTGGACTATTCCTACGAATGCTCGGTCTCCGGCTACAAAGCAAATCACAACCTTTTTTGTGAAGATGTTTGGGAATGTTATGACGTTTTTTATTCCCAACTCTGCGTTAATAACTGCCACGACCTTTTCGGCTGCGTCGGCCTAAAACACGCGCAATATTGCATTTTGAATAAACAATATTCAAAGGAAGAATATGAAAAAATGTGCTCAAAAATAGTAGAACACATGAAAAAAGACGGCTCTTATGGCGAATTTTTCCCTACTAACTATTCTCCCTTTGCTTACAACGAAACAACGGCTTGCGAATATTTTCCAATATCTAAAAATTACACCGAACCTGATCGCCCTTTCAAATTACAAGACCTCGAACTGGACTTCTATCACAAAATGGATCTACCAATTCCTCAGTTGCATCCCGACGTACGCCATTTCCGCCGCCTGGCTCTACGCCGCCCACGCCAGCTCTTTGAACGCACTTGCAGCAATTGTAAAAAACAAATCACTAGCAGTTTCGCAGCAGATCGACCCGAAAAAGGTCGCCCACCCCGGGCGACACCAAGCACTAGCTTGGTCTACTGTGAAAAATGCTATTTGAAAGAGGTATATTAAAATCACCATGTCAAAATCTCAAGAAAAAATCGGCATTACACTGGTACTGCTGTCAGCCTCAATTCACGGCCTGTCACCACTAATAATCAGCAAAGAGTCTCACAATATTCCGCCCGTCACCTTCGCGGCGATAACAACAATTATTGGAGCTTTTTTTTGCTTTTTAATAGTTCTGAAACAAAAAAAATTGCACGAATTAAAAATCAAAAAAGCCTATCCCTCGCTACTTTTAGTTGGACTTCTCATTGTAATCATCCCCCACATCCTATTTTTTATCGGATCGAGTAAAACATCCGGCATCAACACCTCATTATTGGGGCTTTCAGAAATGATCTTTTTACTGATCTTCACGCCATTTATCGGCGAAAAAAACACCCCGGAAAAAGTTCTCAGCGCCCTGGCGATACTCATCGGAGGAATTTTCATTTTATACCAAGGTAAATTAACCATTAACACCGGCGATCTGTTAATAATTGCCAGTACCGCCTGTTATCCCATCGGCAATTTCTACGCCAAAAAAGCATTTAACATGGTCTCGAGTTCAACGGTACTTTTCGTAAGATTCCTTTTGGGCGCGATTGCCATTCCACCAATCGCGTTTTTTCTTGAACCGCAAGCCAATATACAAAACATCATCACAAATCATTGGATCACGATTTTTTTCACCGGGATAATTTTTTTAGGCATCGGCAAAACGCTTTGGTATGAAGGGTTCAAGCGCCTGGATATGTCCAAAGGAATCTCACTTATTTTGACCGCGCCTCTGTTCAGCGTATTTTTCTTGGTTACAATTTTCCACGAAAACATCTCAATCCAACAGTGGATGGGAATAGCGATAATGACCATTGGAATCTATTTTTCCGCCAAAAGAAAATCAGTGGATATGGATAAAACAAAATATGGTATAATCTGACCATGAATATGAATTTAAAAAACCTCATTCCCGTTGCAATCGCTTTAGTTATATTTGGATGTGGTTCAACCAAGCCAACCGAATCAACAGCTTTCAAAACATTTTGCGAAGATAAAAAAATTGAATATCCAAAACTCGTTAAAACCGACCGTAAATTCACACGGGAAGATCATCAACGGGATTACGATAACAGACAACAATGGCTTGCAAAACCAACGTCAGAGTTGTTTTCTCTATTAGATACAAACAAAAGCCTGGCCAAAAATGGCGATACCCTATACTTAATTGGATTAAGCTACACCAAGTATTACGAAGATGACCAAATTCTTAAATATTATGAATGCTCGGCTGAAAAATATTTCGACACCAAATCAATGCTAAAATTGGCAAAATTAAAACTAACAACGCCTCTGGCCGCCGACTATAATAAAGCCTATTTTTGGATATTAAATGCCATATATATCGACATTTATCAGGGAGGAAAAAACAATATCATCGCAAACGGTCTGGGATTAATGGACGAATTACAAAATGTCGATGATTACAACGAAAAGGGCCTAGATAAAACAAAAGTAGAAAAAGAAAGCAGTGAGTTTATTGAAAAATTATATCCGGAAGAAAAAAATCTTGAGGAAGGAATAAGAAGCCACTATCAATTTCTGCTAAATTAATAACACCTAAGGACATGCTGAAAAACTAACATTTTCAGTATCGGGCGCGGTGATTTTTTGAGATAATGGGAGTAATATTTCTTCACTCTTTTTTCATATGATTCATCAGAATAGTTTTCTTTCGATAGCACAAAACCACAAGAGGC
>JACRIB010000083.1 GCA_016235895.1 Candidatus Peregrinibacteria bacterium
AGTTGGAATTAATGAAGAGATCATAAGGCGATATGTGCAAATGCAGGGAGAAGAAGATTCCGGACAAGCGCAGCTTGAAATGTAGCGAAGCTACCCGCCTTGGCGGGTGAAACCCCGTCCGTAAGGGCGGGGAGTTTCATTGGCAAAAAATGTTGGAGTCAAGAGAGTTATAAAGTTTTTTACACCGGATTTTTTTGATAGAAATATGGCTTATAGTGGCGACAACGTTATGCATTTGGATACTTTGATGATGCCTGTTGCGGAAAGGGAGATTTTGGGTAACAGACGCATGCTTGATAAGAGCGTGGTGGATGATGGATCCGGTTCAATGAAAAATGCCCTGGAATGGGTTTTGAACAATTTTTGTTTAATAGAAGTTTCGGATCAGGAACAGCAGGGTATTTATGGTTGGGGGTCGAATATTTTGCCGATGGGTAATAGGAGAATTTTGTCCTCAAACCATTTGAGTGTTACTAACGAAAATTTAGCGCGAGCCGGTTTCAATGTTGAAACAGTTCCTTCTGCTACTTTGACTTCCGGTTTCGGTAGTTTTCACTGCATGACTGCTTATTTAAAATAAGCTTTAAATTTTTTCCAAAACTTTCACTTCGCGCACTATGATCTGGTCGTGGCGATCGTAAATGTAGCTGGCGGTGACGCGGTAGCCGGCTTCCTGGACTAATTCGTTGAATCTTGGCAGAAATTCGTATTCCGGACGATATTTGTCATTATTTTTTCTGAAACCGGCCACGCACATCACCACTTTGCAATTTTGTGGAGTAATGCGGTGCACGGCGGTAAGCCAATTTAGATGGAGATTAGCCAATTCGCGGAAAACTTTTTGGCGAATCTCCGGAGCGGGGAGACGGCTGATCGGTTCGCTTAAATAACCTTCCGTCACTACTGCTTCGATCCTTTCCGGCAGATTTTCTTTAATGAGGAAGCGCGCGTCTTTGGTGAAAAGGCGGTGCGTGTTTTTGGTTTGGAACTCTTGGGCGGTCCATCGGAGGTTTTCCGCGGAGTAATCAACTAAGCGCTGGTCGATGTCGGAACCGACGACATCTTTGCCCATGAGGAGGCCTTCTATCAGAGTCGAACCGCAGCCGCAAAAAGGATCGTAAATTGTTTTGGTGTTTGGGCCGGCGAGGTTGATCATGATTTGGGCCAATTTTGGCGGCATCATGCCCACTCTTGCGTCGCGTTTTGGTTTGTTGTAGTCGCGTTTGCTGTAGTTATCGATGTCCTGGATGGCTACGGTTTCGCCGAGGAAAAGTTGCTCGGTTCCCTTAATTATATTGAGGTCGATGCCTTTTTCCAGCACGCGGGCCTTATAAATAGTCGATGGCTTGGTGTTTTCGAAATTTTTATTAACAAAACGGCTGTTCAGACCCAAGGATTTCAGAATTTTTTTGGAAAAATTGAGAATTTGTTTGATATTAATTTCGCTCTGTTTCATAAAACTTAGAGCGGAAACGGCGAAATTTATTTTGCCTTTGTGGTCGGTAAAAATCTCTTCCAGATGCTTTTGGATTACTGGTTCGATTTTTGACGGATTGGCGACTTCGTCGCTTGCCCACAATTTTATAATTTTAACCGTACCGCCGAGTCGATCCTGCAGTCCTTGATAATTGGGAATTTTCAGCTCAAAAATTGCCGTGTCGAGGTTGCGTTCCTTGAGCTTGTCCTTGCCGAGCACGACGATTAGTTCCGCGAAGCAAAGATCTTTTTTACGACCCAATTCAAAAGCATATAAATTCATAATGCGCATATCATAGCCGAAAACTGTAAAATAACAACGGCTGTTACAACTTAAAAATATTTTCTCCGCAAGACCTTTTTCAAAATTTGTTTGAGTTTGCCCGGCTTAAACGGTATTTTTCGAGCACGCGTAAAAACTAACCCCGAATTTTATGGCAATGTCCCTAAATAAAGTGCAATTGATTGGAAATTTGACTCGCGATCCGGAGATGAAACAGATTCCCGGCGGACAGGTGGTGACAACTTTTGGCATCGCTACGAATTTTAGCTGGAAAGATCAGAGTGGCGTGCTGCAGACCAAGGTAGAGTTTCATAATGTGGTTGCATGGAGAAAACTCGCGGAAATTTGCGGCCAATATTTGAAGAAAGGCAGTAAGTGTTATATAGAAGGTCGCTTGCAGACTCGTGATTGGGAAGGCGAGGACGGCGTGAAGAGATACCGCACGGAAATTGTGGTTGACAATATGATTATGTTGGATAAAAAAGGCGGCGAGAGTGGCGGTTCGTACCAGCGAGAGGCCGGCGGAATTTCTAAAGGCGCGGAAGAAAATTCTGCTGAAGAAGCTCCAACGCCGGCAGGTGGTGGTGCTGAAAATGGCGTAAAGATCGACGATTTGCCATTCTAGAGGTTTCTTACTAAATAAGGGGCACCCAGCCAAATTTCACGTGACAAACATTGTAAAAATGTTGAAAGTCAGAGGTGGGCTGAATGCCCCAACGTATCGCTCTAAAAGCCAGGATTTCTATCGACGCTATTCATAGGCCGAGAAACACTCTGGTAGAGCGGTGGTGCAAGAGAAACCAACAATTGATCTCCTGCGGTGTTGTTCTCCAATGTTGGAGAAACGCCTCCCTACCGTTCTTCGGTGTCTTGTTTTAGAACGTTATTCACCACCGTTCTTTTTTATTTTTGTTTTTTTGGGTTGCCTCACGGTTTTAAGCGTGAGAGCAGATTTGTTTTTGTTGCGTTTGTTTTTGTTTTGTCCTCCAAAAATTTTTGTATTGAAGGAACTTTAGGGTGGCAGTGTTGGCCGCCATCGAAAAGTAAGGAGTGTAGAGCGGCATGGCAATCCGTCTTTTCGGATTTCGCGACTTCGTCGCATGCCGCCCTGACTCCTCACTTTTGCAAATAGGAGTAGGCGTTTGATTTTTTAAAGAACAAGGTTGAAGTAAATTGAGTAATTATAGCAGAATTTTCTTTTTTTTTCAATTCTCAAACGGTGGATCTTCTTGTATAATCCAGCCGACTTGAGGAATAGTATATTATAACATATTTTCGGTATTTAAGCAAAGACCGAAAGTGCAGAATATATGGAGAAAATGAGCGGAAAATTGTTTCTGATTGTTGGTCCTTCAGGCTCCGGAAAAGGCACTGTGATTAAGGCTTTGGAGAAAAAATTTAAGGGCTTTGTTTACCCCATTTCTTACACTACGCGCGAGCTGCGTGCTCGGGAGAAGGATGGTGAAAGTTATCATTTTATTTCCAAAGAAAAATTCAAGCGGATGATTGCCGAGGATGATTTTTTGGAGTACGCGATTGTGCATTCCGATAATTATTATGGCACGGCGAAAAAGGAAATTGTCGAGGCGCTGAAAGGCGGAGCGGTGGTGGTGCGTGAAGTGGATATTCAGGGTTTTCATGCCATTCGCAAGATTATTCCCAGGGAAAATCTGGTTTCGATTTTTATGAAAGTGCCGAATTTGAATGACTTGAAGGGCAGAATTTTGATGCGTGGGGAAATTGCGCCGGAGGAATTACAACATCGCCTCGACAGCGCGGCCAAAGAATTGGCGCAGGCCGGTGATTGTGATTATCAGGTTCACAACGAGTGGGGAAAGATAAAGATTTGCGTGGCCCAGGTGGAAAAAATCATTCTTGAAGAAATTGATGGATTGTACTAAGGTTTGTTTAAATGTTTTTTATTTTTTAATTTAAAATGTATGGTTATCGCCACCCTCAAGGAAGTGAAAAACAATGAAAATCGTGTCGCGCTCACGCCATATGGGGTGAAGGAATTGGTGGAAGCCGGTTTTGAGGTAATTGTGCAGGAGACCGCGGGTATTGGCAGCGGTTTTTCCGACAGCGAATACAAAGAATGTGGCGCAAAAATGATGAGAAATCCGGAAGACATCGTGAAGGTGGCCGATATTTTGGTGAAAGTGAAAGAACCGTTGCCGGAAGAATATAATTTGCTGGAACAATTTAAAGGAAAAATTCTTTTTACTTATTTGCATTTGTCCGGTGTGGATAAAAGATTAAGTAAGGTTTTGGCGAATAATAATATTACGGCCATTGCTTATGAGACGGTGGAAGACGTGAGCGGAAAATTGCCTTTATTGGCACCGATGAGTGAAGTAGCCGGTGTATTGGCGGTGCAGTATGGCGCGGAATATTTACAAAGAAAACATGGAGGGCGGGGCATTACTCTCGGTAAAATTACGGGAATTCCGAGCGCGCGCGTGGTGGTGGTTGGTGGCGGATATGTCGGTGCGACTGCGGCTAAAACTGCTGCGGGCATGGGTGCGCGCGTGAAACTTTTTGATATAAGTAAGAAAAAATGTGATGAATTGAATAAAGAGGTGAAAGAATATCTCGGTCCGATGTTGGGAGAAAATTTTGAAGCGTTGGTGCCGGCCGGTGAAAATTTTAATGAAGCTTTGAAAGATGCCAATTTATTGGTGGGAGCGGTTTTGGTGGCCGGAACGAAGGCGCCTTGCGTGGTGAGTGAAGAACAGATCAAATCGATGAAGGACGGGTCGGTGATTGTGGATGTATCGATCGATCAGGGTGGTTGTATTTGGGGTTCCCGAGCCACAAGCCATTCCGAACCTGTTTATGAAATTTACAACAAGGTTTATTGCTGCATTCCAAACATGCCGGGCCAGGTGAGCCGTCAGTCGACGATTGCTTTGACCACCGCGACTTTGCCTTATTTGAAAAAAATTGCCAGCAAGGGTTTGGAAAAAATGTTGAAGGAATCTATTAATGGTGATGGTCGTTTTGCTCGTGGTTTAAACGCTTACAAAGGTTTCATCACCTATGAAAGTGTGGCAAAAGATTTGGGTATGATGGATAATTATAGAGCGGTGAAGGAGTTGGTGTAACAAATTACCTTGCTTAATCTGGTGTTAAGCAGTTATTATTTTAGCGATATTTTTTAATCTCATTTTCTATGGCAGAAAGTTCTTCAGTTCGTCCTTGGCAGGGTACTGCGCTTGGTGTGTTGGATATTATTTACACGGTGTTGCTCTTTTTGGGAGGGTTGGCATTTTTGGCGTTTCAGGGATTGATAAGTGGTTTTCTTGGAGCTACAGGTGGAGCTGTAGATGTGAATGGGGTGAAGATTGAAGGCGTGCAGGGTGTTTTGGGTATGTTAGCCGGTCTTGGTATGGTGCTTGGTGTGGTTTTATTGGGCTTGGGAATTTTGCATATTTTTATGACACGCGGTGCTTTTAAAGGGCAGAAATGGTCACCAATTCTTTCCATTGTTTTTGCAGCTTTGACCGTTGTTGGTAGTTTGAGCAATTTTGATAGCAACGGTGCTTTGAATTTGGTTGCCGGATTATTTACGCTTTATGTTGCCGTTATGTGCGTGAAGAGTCCCTATTATAATAGGGCAAAGTAGGTTCATATATTGAATTTTTTAAAAGGCCCTGACGAAATGTTGGGGTCTTTTTTTGTAGAATTTGCTTGCAATCGTTAAGAATTTTGGGTAGGTCTCTCTCCTGTAACTATTTTAATATGTCAGAAGGAGGGCCAAGTATCATACCGTTTGATGATCTTAGCGCCAAGGCGCGTAGACTGCTTGCTCTGGATGATGATGTTGATGTGTCTATTACGGGTACTGGATGTCAACATCCGGATTATATTCGAGGATTGGTTTATGTTCTTTGGCAGGCTGCCAATTTAAATTTGACAAATCAGCCAACTCCTCAAACTTTAACTTTGGTTGAGGCCGAAAGATTGGTTGTTGAGTTGGTGAGGCCGGTAAGTATGGGCAGATTATCATGGAGAAGGATGAACAGAGCAGGGGCGATTGATCTGGCCAAAAGAACTATTGCCGACAATGCTGTGATTTTGGAAGTTTTGAAGAAAGGCGCGTCGGGCATAGAAAAATATCGAGTACGGGATCGTCGAGCCGTAGCTTAGGGACATGCTGAAAAACAGCGTATCTGCGTCGGCGTGGTGATTTTTTGAGATTTTTTTGATTTCCAGGTTTTTTTGAGCCCATAGTGAGCTCTTTTTTGTTGATTTTTTGGGGGTTTTAGCGGTTTTTTGCCATGAGG
>JACRIB010000013.1 GCA_016235895.1 Candidatus Peregrinibacteria bacterium
TCAGTCCTTGTACAGCCTGTAGTTTGGCATTGGCCGATAAACAGTCAACCATGTCTTTGCATTGAATATATTGAATGCCCCCAGTTTTATTTTCAGCAACCGATTGTCCAACAAAAAGGTAATGATTGTCATTTATTTTAGCATAACTAAGAACTCCGCCTCCCTGTGCACTCCCTCCCTTTAGACTCCAGGGTATCGGCTGGCCGGGGCCGATATTAGGAACTTGAGTTAAATCGAGGGCGCCGGTTCGCGTACTATATATTCCGGCAGGCTTATCCGGGCGGTCCGGGGTACAAGCCGATAGGGCTGCTCCCGCTCCAGCTGTGGCAAAGATGATCCCTGCAGCTATTCTTCCAGTTTTGCTTCGAATAAATCTGGATATACGAGAAACCGGGCCATTTTGAGCAGAAACGAGCTCCGGATTTCCGGAACCTCCCTCTATTTTATCCGGAAGATAATTATTGGCCACTTCTGTCATATTTTGGTTTAGTTGAGCGTTTACCAAGGACTACGCATGGTATACTGCAATAGCGGTTTTTTGTCAAATACGTTCTCAAAAGCGGGGGCGGTGAATGTGGGCGGAAAGTAGGATTTATTCTTTATACCAGTCCAGCGAGATTTCGGGGTATTTTTTTAGTTCGGTGACCATGATTTTTTGAATTTCTTGCAGGCGTTCCGGCGTGAGAGCTTCGAAACGGAGGGTGAGATTTGGGCCGGTGTTTGAGGCGCGGATCGCCCCCCAGGAATTTTCATCGAAGTTTACGCGCACGCCGTCGATGGTGATGCAGTCGTAAATTTTTGTGAAATGGGCGACGAGTTCTTTGACGATGGCGAATTTGCGATCGTCGGGGCAGTGCGCTTTGAATTCGGGAGTGGTGCAGGTTTTTGGGAGGTCGGTGAAGAGTTCGGAGAACGGTTTTTGGCTGTGCGAAGCTATTTCCAGAATTCTGGCGGCGGCGAAAAGGGCATCGTCAAAGCCGTAATAATTTTCCGCGAAAAAAAGATGGCCGGAGACTTCACCGGCGAGCGGGGCACCAATTTCCTTCATTTTTGCTTCAATAAAACTATGTCCTGTTTTGCTCATCACGGGAATTGCGCCGTGTTTTTTTAGATCATTAATGATTGTTTGAGAAACTTTTATATCAAAAACAATTTGTGAATTTGGCAGGCGCGTGAGGAGGTCTCGGGCCAGTAGAAGCAGTATAAAATCGGCGGAATAATGATGGCCTTTTTCATCTACTACGCCGACACGATCACCGTCACCGTCGAAGCCGAGGCCGAGATCGGCTTTATTTTCCAGCACTTTTTTTATAAGATCTTGCATGTTGTGTAATTCCTCGGGATTGGCTTCGTGATTAGGAAAATTGCCATCCAGGTTGCAAAAAAGCTCGATTACCTCGCAGCCCAATTTTCGTAATAATTCCGGGGCGAATTTTCCGGCGACGCCGTTGCCGCAATCGACGATGACTTTGAGGTGGGTGCTTGGTGGCGGATTGGAAGGAATTGACGTGTTCGAGATTGTCGATTGCAATAATTTCGTGCGTGCAAGAATGTCGGCCAGGTATTTTGGCCAGATGTCTTGATTTTTAGGCTCACTTCGTTCAGCAGTGGCAGAGCCACTTGCTTCACTTGTTCGCGCTCGGACCGTGTCCTCGCTTGGTGAATTTTTTTCAATTATTTTTAGAATTTCCTGTAGTTCATCGCCGCAGATCGAATGTGCGCTTTTGGTGACAATTTTCAGGCCGTTGTATTCTTTGGGATTGTGGCTGGCGGTGATGTTGGTGGCGGAATCGAAAGGCAGAGCTGAATTGCCGGAGGCTTTGGCGCAAGTCGTCCAGTAGACCATTGGCGATGTTACGAGGCCAATATCGGTTGGCCGGATCCCCGAGTCAATAAGTCCCCGCATGTAGCCTTTTTTTAAACTTTCACCGGTGAGGCGATTGTCGCAGCCTACGGCCATGGTTTTCGTTTCGTATTTTTTTTTCAAATAAATTCCGGTGGCGCGACCGATCAGATAAGCGGTTTCAGGAGTGAGGTCGGCCGGTTTATTGTCTCTTGGCGCTGCGATGCCGCGGATGTCGTAGGCGCGAAAGATTAAAGGGTTAATATTCATTATTATATTTAGTATAGTCCATGGTTTCTTTAATGTCGCGCAGGCGAGTTTGCGCGTTCCAGGTTTTTAGCAAGCGGGCTACGGCTGGCGGAACGAGTTTTTCCCAGCCTTTGTTTTTCAAAATAGCTTCGCGTACTTTGGTGGCGCTGATTTTCAAAACTCTTTTCAGCTGAATAATTTCCGTATATTTTCCTTCGTAGCAGGCCTTTACTATTTTCGAGCCCGTGAAAAGGTGAGTATATGGCGGTACGTAGCAGTTTATATGATTTACCCAAAGGGCGTAATTGTTTACATTCCTGACGGGAATAATGCAATATTTTTCCGCGGGAATTTCCGCTTCTTTTAAAGCCTCATCAATTAATTGAAAACGCTCGCCGGCGGTAAATGGATTGTCCGGCAGGAAATTTTTTTCAGCGCTGCCGATCACGATAATCACGCGCTCGTTTTTCTCCAGAATTTTTTTCACCACATCCAAATGTCCCAGATGAAAGGGCTGAAAGCGACCTACAAAAAGTGCGGATTGCATGTTATCAATGTACAATCTTATCTCACCCTGATCAAGTATGGCGGGTTTAATTTGTGCTTGTTTATTTCGTAGAGGCGGAAAATTTTGTGGACGATGTTGGGGTTTATGCCTTTACCAATCAATTCTTCTTTAGTCAGTCCTTCTTCCATTTTGCGCAGTACGATGTCGATTTCGCGATAAGTCATGCCCAATTCTTCTTCGTCCGTTTGGCCGGAAAATAATTCCGCGGAAGGGGCTTTTTCAATAAATTCATTAGGTAGGCCGACGTGTTCGGCCAGCTTGTAAACGTCATCTTTGAAGAGATCGCCGATTATCTCAATATCAGCAGCGAGATCACCATATTTGGTGCCGTAGCCCAGGGCGAGTTCGGTTTTATTGGAAGTGCCGATTACGAGGGCGCTTCGGCTATTGGAAAAATTATAGAGAATAGTCATGCGCACGCGCGCTTTGGTGTTGATCTGGGCCAGGTCGTTCGGTTTCCATGGAAGTGCAAGAAAATCGGTTAAATATTTATTGATTGGAACATTGTAATGATTGACGTTTAAAAACTGGCAAAGAGTTTTGGCGTGCAGCAAATTTTCTTCGCTGGAAACGCCTTTTTCTGGCATGGTAAGAGCGGTAACGTGTTCCGCTCCGAGCGCGTCCACTACCAGTTTTAGACACAAGGCGGAATCTACGCCGCCACTGACACCGATTACGGCGTGATCAATTTGTGCTTCTTTGAAATATTTTTGGATGGCTGCGACGATTTTAGTGTAGACGTTGTGCATGGATTTAATTGGGGTTAGAGGAGTGTCGGTGGCTGGTTGAGGGATGGTGGAGGTTTGCATGGTAGGGATGGATTGTAGGGTTGATTGTTTTGAAACCGGTAGCTTCGGTTTTGGTGGGGATTTAGACTTTGGTTTCGGACTTGAGCTCGCTTTGCTCGCTCTAGGCTTTTCCAGAAAATCAAACAAATTGGATTGGGTACTTTTCATTGTTGCGAATTTTACCGAATTATAAAACTTTTAACAAATATTGGAAGGGGCAAATTTTTGTTTTGACTAGCGATATCTTTTCAATTGTCTTTTAATTTCTATTTCTTGATCGCGCTTTTTCAATGTTTCACGTTTGTCATAGAGTTTTTTGCCGCGGCAAATTCCAATTCTTACTTTTATCAATCCTTGTTTTGGGTAAAGCTCCAAAGGAATACAGGTAGTCCCTTTTTGAGTAATAGCCGCTTCAATCTTGCTGATTTCTCTTTTGTGTAAAATTAATTTGCGTTTGCGGGTGGGATTAAGGTCTTTATTGCTGGATAGTTTATAAGGTGAAACATGCACATTATTCATAAAAGCTTCGTTTTTCCAGACATCCACAAAAGAGCCTTTTAGGCTTACCTGATTGGCTTTTATGGACTTCACTTCATCGCCAAGCAGTGCCACCCCCGCTTCGAATTTTTCCAGAATTTCATAATCGTGGAAAGCCTTGCGATTTTTGGCGTAGAAATTTTCAGTGTTTTTCGCTTTGAGTTTTTTCATCTTGTGTTACAATTTTACTTGTATCTCATTTAACCTCATTTTCCTATGGCTGATCAATACAAAGTAACTACTACTCAAGGCTACGGTAGTCGCTTGGTCGATTCTATAAAAGGAATCGGTTTTGGATTCCTGCTTTTTATCGCGTCGTTTGGTGTTTTATTTTGGAACGAAGGGCGCGTGGATCTTTCTCAAATTGCCAAGACGGCAATAACTATTGATTCCGCAAAACCGGCTCCGGCGGAAGCGAATGGTAAATTGATCGGTACGGATGGGAAAATTACCTCCACGGAAACTCTGGGCGACAGTCTTTATCTGAATCCGGCAAAATATTTAGCTGTTAACAGAAGCGTGGAGATGTATTCCTGGGTTGAGAGCTCCACCAGCAGCACCGAGAATAATACCGGCGGATCTTCCACTACTACAAAAACTTACAATTACAAAAAAGACTGGACGACTACGCCGGCCAACAGTTCAAATTTCCAGGTTCCGGAGGGGCATGCGAATCCTTCAAAAACAATAGAGGATGCTAAAAATATTGTCGGTACCGCCAAGATTGGCAATTATGATTTGGATATGGCCAACATCACTCTGCCTTCATTTACAGATGCAACGATGAATGACATAAATGTAAAAGTAAAAGATAATGCCAAGATTTCCGGCAATTATGTTTTTGTTCCCGGTGTCGGAAGTACAGGTTCCATCAATCAGCCGACTTTGGGTGATATGAGAATTACCTATACGGTTGTAAAACAGGATATTGACGCGACCGTTTTAGGAAAATTAAATGGCACCAAGATTGAACCTTTTGTTGATACCAGCAAGGGTAACGCCAAACTTTACAGAATTTTTACCAGTGGAGGAGTTGATGCGGCGATCGGCCAGTTATCAAATGAACATACTACCATGACCTGGATTCTTCGTGCTGTTGGTTTCATAATGATGTGGGTTGGCTTGAGCGCGCTCTTTGGTCCGATTAGTACTTTGCTTGATGTGTTGCCATTCTTTGGCAGTTTGAGCAGGGCGATGATTGGCACGGTGACTTTTATCGTTTGTCTGGTTTTAAGTATTGTTACAATCGTGGTTTCGATGATTGCTCATAATATTTACGCGGTAATAGGTACCGCTGTGGTGCTGGTGGTCGCGGGAATTCTGTTTATGAGAATGCACGGTAAGAAAAAAGCTGCCGCGTAAAGGTTTTGGCCTGTACCAATTAATTCAGTAAAATGACCGGTTTTGTTAACGAGAAGATTTCCTGCGTAGTGCCGGTTTACAATGAAGGGAAGAGGGTTTCCGGAGTTTTGAATGCCTTGGTGGGGCATCACTTGATTGATGAAGTGATTGTGGTGAACGATGGTTCTACTGATGATAGTGAGCGAGTTTTGCGTGGGTGGAGCGGAATAAAATTGATTTCATATAAACCGAATAAAGGAAAAAGTCATGCCATGATGACGGGGATTAAAGAAGCCCGCAATGATTTGATTTTGACGATTGATTCCGATTTGGTGGGTTTGACCAGGGAGGACGTGATGGCCTTGATTGAGCCTGTGGTAAGCGGAAAAGCCGATGTCTCCATGACTTTGCGTAAAAATAGTTTAGCGATTTTTAAATATTTTGGGCTGGATTTTGTTTCGGGGGAGCGTGTTTTTGACCGTCGGACAATTCCGGATTTGCATGAACTGGGAAAGCTGACTTGTTTTGGGCTGGAGTCTTATTTGAATAATTTAATTATTAAAAATAAGGCGCGACTGAAGGTGGTGTATTGGAAAAATGTTATCACTCCACGGAAAGCGGTAAAATTTGGCTACCGGGAGGGAACTAAGAGGGATTGGAAAATGGTTATGGAAATAGTGAAATATCTTGGAGTAAAAGGGGTTTATAGGCAATTTCGGGCGATGCTGAAGCTGAAGGTTTAGACCGGCGAGAGATTTTTGATGAAGCGGTCACACCATTTTTTGGCGGAAAACTTGAGAGCTTTTTTGCGACAATTGGCTTTTTTTAATTTCAAACAGCGCAGAGCGTTTTCCCCTAAATTTGGCCCTAAATAGCCATCAAAGCCGCTAGTTACGATGTCTTTGGGACCGGTAACGTTGTAGGCCGCGACCGGTACTTCACAAGCCAGAGCTTCGAGCATGGCCAGGCCGAAGGTATCGGTTTTTGAGGGAAAGACAAAGACGTCGGAAATTGAGAGTAAATCCACTAACTCCCGGCCGCTTTTGCAACCCACAAAGACAGTGTCTTTTTTAAATTTTTTCTCGAGCGATTTCTTCGCTGAACCATCACCGATGATCAGCTTGGTGCCGGGTAATTTGCATTTCAAAAAAGACGGCAAATTTTTTTCCGTTGTTACCCTGCCGAGAAAAGTGAAGATGGGTTTTTTTAAGTTTTTGGAGGTTTTTGCGCGCGGATTTTTTTTGAATTTATCAACGTCAACACCTAGGGGAATTAAAGTTACATTTTTGAATTTTCTTTTTTCCAAAAGATTTTTGAATAATGGCGAACTGACCATGGTTTTTTCACCGGCCCCGTGAAACCAGCGCAGGTATCTGTAAGTGGCGTTTTTCAGCAAGCCGGTGCGAATACGGATCTCGATATATTCGGGGAGTTGGGTGTGATATTGGCTGGTAAATTTCCACTTATTTTTTCCGCAGGCCAGGCGGGCGGCAAAGCCGACAGGTCCTTCGGTGGCGATGTGAAGATAGTCCGGTTTGAATTTCTTGATGATTTTTTCCATGCGACGGCGGCTAAGAATAGCCAGCTTAATATCGCGATCCGTTAGCAAGGGAACGTTTCTGAATTCCGCGGGATGCACGATTTTTACTTTGAAATTGCGCTTTTCCAAGCCTTCCTTCAGCTGTTTTATGCTGGTAACTACGCCGTTGATATTTTTCCAGACGTCTGTGGCGATGAGAATTTTTTTCATGTGGTTTGCTTTGTAAGCTCGCGTCGCTCACAACCGGCAGAGCCGGATTGTTCGCTAGCTGCGCGCTCGGCCCGTGGCCTCGCAGGTTCACTTCCTACGAAAAAAATAAATTATGACAGGAATTGCGGTGATGGCCAGAGCGATCCCAACGTATTGCAAATCCTTGTCCAGGGCAACATACGCCTCATTGAAATAATAGCCAAGCGATAAGAGAATCGCGACTTTTATCAGGCTGGCGAAAGTGTTAATTCCGATGAATTTTAGATAATTCATTTTTGCCGTGCCGGCGGCAAAAAGTATCACGCTACCCCAGGGTTGGGTTTTGCCGAGGAAAAGAGTTCTTTTGGGGGCGTGGTGATGAAAATGATGTTCCAGAGCGGTCATTTTTTCTTCTCTTATTTTGATCAAATAGCCCCATTTTTTGATGAACGGGCGTCCACCGTAGCGTCCGAGAGCATAATAAAAAGTGTCACCGATGATTTCGCCGAACATTAGGAGAGTGTAAGCGATGAATGGGTTGAGAATATTTCTGGCGAGCAAAACGCCGCAGAGAATAGCCAATCCCGGCCCCTCCAAAACGGCCACAGGAAAAATAATCAGGTATTTGTAGGTCAGAAGTAGGTTCAGGAGCTGATCCATGGTGTGGCTCATATGTGTATTATAGCCACTTGACGGCCGTAATCAAAAATTATAGTATCGCTTCTTGAATTTATAACTACAATAATCATGGGGGGTAATCGAAACCAAGGACTTGGACCATCATTAGGATCAAGCGATTTTTTCTTTGAATAAATTTTAGAATTCCAAAACAAGGGAAAGGGCTGAGGAACGGATGAATGAGTGGTTTATGAAGGTCAAAGAATCCGGTGTTTCACAACTGATTTCAGCAGGTTGTACGGTTGAACA
>JACRIB010000080.1 GCA_016235895.1 Candidatus Peregrinibacteria bacterium
CCAATGATATGATTTTCGTCGTATGGCTCAAGATAATCACTGAATCCAGGAATTTTCAGTTTACCCAAAATTTTCGGATTGCTCGGATCAGCCAAACTAATCACAAAGAATGGATCCACTTTTTTGAAAGTCACCATGTAAAGTTTGTCACCGGCAAATCTCGTGGAATAAATTTCCTCACCCGGCGCAATGCCATCCACCTTACCCAAAGATTTCAAATTAGCATCCAGTACGTAAACACCGCTTTTTGATGATTTGTCAGTATTCCAGGCATGCCCAATCGTCGTGGCAATGCGGAAATTATCACCAAACTCATCCATTGAAAATTGATTGATAATGTGACCGGGCACGTCAGCCTTACCAAAATATTTAATCGCCTCGCTGCTCAAACTGAATTTATGCACCGTAGTCTGTTCTTTGTTGTCTTCGCTATTATAATAAAACCAGGAATATTTCTCCTCCGCCACATACAAATTTTTCGTGGAAGCAAAAACATTTCCCGAAGAACCCACCACTACTTCATCAACAGTCTTGGCATCAGCATTGTCCACCGGCACTCCCGCCACCACGATATAATTCGTACTGTCCGAACCGGGCAAATACATGATTTTATTGCAGCTGGTAGCCACGTCCGCCTTGCCTGTCCTTGAATCCTCGTACAATGGCACGATCTCATGTTCGGTCCAACCTTCCGGTAATTTGTAAGTAAATTCCGGTTTATTCATAATCATGTAAACCATGTTGCCGATTTTTCTGGACGAAGTGTAATTACCTTCGTAAGAAAGAGCGCGCAATTTGGTAATTTTGGCGTGATCACTGATGTCAAAAATATACATTTTTGTCACACCGCCATAATAAAAATTATCGCCAATAATCGGCATCATTCCGACTTTTTCGTTTACATAAGGTCGATCGTACAAAGAACTGTAAGCGCTGCCAATAACTACTAATCTGTTACCATCCACGTACATATCCTCCGGCGTAAATTTTTCATCATCAAATTTCACCCTGTCCAATTCTTTCATGCCGCTTGGTGGCGTGGCCTGCACCACCCGCACGGTATTTCCCTTAAGTACATAAACATATTTTCCATCATTTTTCACGATATCCGCCTCGTCCACGCCCTGCACTTGCAGGTTTGTAGTGGAATAATCGGCCGAACCCGCTACAGATCCGGTATCATCAGGTGCGGCACTCTTCATCGGGCTTGGAACTGACATCACCGCATCCTCAAGCATCATCGGTCCATGATAGCCCTGTTTGGAATTTTCCACCAAATAATTTTTCAAATCCACGCACGAACTAAAAGTTTCCAAAGCTCCGCCACTCGCCGCCGCTTTTGTCCTCCTCTCCAAAGTGTCATAACCAATCGCTTGCACATAGCCGGGCTTAGCCTTCACGCGCCAAACCATTTCGGCCATTTGTCCACGCGTCACGTCATAGCCAAAAGTCGCCATATCCTTGGGAATAGCGTTTTGCGCCTCCAAAGCGGCTACATATTTTTTATACCAATTTGAACTTGGATCATCTGTTTGAGGACCAACATCCGGCACGTCAACCCCCAGAGTATTCACAATAATTTTCGCCGCTTCCACAAAACTAATCTGTTGTTCCGGCTTAAACTCGTCAATGTTATAGCCCTTCACCAAGCCCAATTTAGTCGCTGCGCAGATGTAACCGGAATACCAGGCATCCCTTACGTCGCCATAACAATTCTTACCTTCCGGCTTTTTACCGGCCGCCTCCATTACAATTTTCAAAAATTCCGCTCGATTTATCTTGCCTTGAGGCTTATATGAACCGTCATCATAGCCTTTCACCACCTTCTGATCTTTCAAATATTGAATCGCATTAAAATTACCACTGGAAGAATCCACATCTGTAAAAATCTTATCGGAGCTGTTTATACTGGTTGCGACCTTCGCAAAAACCGCACCCTGTAGCACCACCACGGCCATAAGCAAGGCAACAACAATTTTTTTATACATATTTGAATTTTAAAAAATAGCCAAATAATTTCTATCACACATTTATGAAAACGAGAAGTGCCTCAATTTTGTTACAAAAAAATGAGGCCATTGACACGAAAAAGCCTTTGCTATAAATTTAAATCCAAAATAATACCAAACAAGTATGAATACTACTTGCCCATACAATTCGAAACAACGCAGCGGCGCTCTGCACCTGACCCAGAAGGTGGATTACGGAATAATTCTACTCACCGCGCTGGCAAGGCCAAGGTCTGGCGCTCAGGTCAAAAACCAGCTTTCAATCAAAAAAATTGCCGAAGAAAATAATGTTTCTTTTTTATTCTTGCAAAAAATTGCCGGCTTACTGCAAAAAGCCGGAATCATCAAGGCGGAAAGAGGTAAATTCGGCGGCTATAAATTGATGAAAGAATTGAAAGATCTGAATTTGGGACAAATTATCGAAACCTTGGAAGGCCCGATCGCCATTGTTCCCTGCTTAAATCCTCGCTGCAAGCCTGCGTGTAAAAGAATCGGACACTGCACGGTACGTCCAAGCATGTCAAAAATTAACAACGAAATTCAAAACGTTATAACCGGTAAAACTTTAGACTATTTCATACGATCAACATGAATATAACAATGAACAAGCCCGCCACCAATCAAGCAAAAAAAATATCCTCACACGAACGCCCGACAAAAGTTGACGTGCTGGAAATATGCGATCTACACGCCAATATTGGGAAATTGAAAATTTTGAACGGCATAAATTTGACTATCCGTTCCTGCGAAATTCACGCCATCATGGGGCCAAACGGCTCCGGCAAAAGTACGCTTTGCAATGTTTTAATGGGCCATCCAAAATACGAAGTTGTTAAAGGTTCGGCCAAATTCAATGGCAAAGAAATTTTGGAACTCGATCCAAACGAAAGGGCCAATCTTGGCTTATTCCTGGGCTTTCAGCATCCATTGGAAATCGCGGGTGTAAGTATGGGAAATTTTTTACGACTTGCGCGCAATCTAAATTTAAAAGCTGCCGGCGAAACCAAACAAATTTCACCAATGGAATTTATGCCGATGTTGAAAGAAACTGTCGGCCTCCTAAAAATGGATGAAAAATTTATCAGTCGCTCGGTCAACGAAGGCTTTTCCGGAGGCGAAAAGAAACGCGCCGAAATCGTGCAAATGGCCGTCCTTAAGCCGAAAATCGCCATGCTCGACGAAATCGATTCCGGCCTCGACATCGACGCGTTAAAAATTGTGGCGGAGGGCATCGTCGAAACATTCAAAAAAACCGGCCTCGGAGTATTACTCATAACGCACTATCAAAGACTTTTAAACTACATCACGCCGGACTTTGTTCACGTCATGGCCAAAGGTAAAATAATCCAATCCGGCGACAAAAAATTGGCTCTGGAACTTGAAAAGCACGGTTACGAAAAATTTCCGAAAGT
The DNA here is from genome assembly GCA_016235895.1 of Candidatus Peregrinibacteria bacterium. Taxonomy (GTDB): domain Bacteria; phylum Patescibacteriota; class Gracilibacteria; order UBA1369; family LOWO2-01-FULL-3; genus JACRIB01. The sequence continues at coordinate 3,422 of JACRIB010000080.1, forward strand.
TGATAATCGATAATTATAAATTGATATGTCCGTTCCGGTTTCCACTCAAAAAATCATTAAAAATACTCTCGGCGAATACAAATTTGGTTTCAAAACCAGAAATAAAGCCGTGTTCAAAACAGCTCAGGGAGGGCTTACGGCAGCGATGGTAAAAGCAATTTCCAATCGTAAGAAAGAGCCAAAATGGATGCTGGATTATCGCCTAAAAGCTCTGGAAATTTTTGAAAAAAAACCAATGCCTGCTTGGGGCGGCGATCTCTCCGGCATTGATTTTAAAAAAATTCACTATTACCTGCAACCCCAAGACAGGCCCAAAAACAACTGGGAAGACGTACCAAAAGACATCAAAGACACTTTTGAAAAATTGGGAATTCCGGAAGCCGAAAGAAAATTTCTCGCCGGCACGGGCGCCCAATTCGAATCCGAAGTTATTTATCATTCGCTACAAAAAGAACTCACGAAAAAAGGTGTGGTTTTTGAATCTACCGACATCGCCCTACAAAAATATCCGGAAATTTTTCGCCAATATTTCGGTAAAGTAATCCCGGCTCACGACAACAAATTTGCCGCATTAAATTCAGCGGTTTGGTCCGGCGGCAGTTTTATTTATGTACCAAAAGGCGTGCACATTGAGCTCCCGCTTCAGGCCTATTTTCGCATCAACGCCGAGAACATGGGCCAATTCGAAAGAACACTGATTATCGCTGACGAAGGATCTTCCGTGCATTACGTTGAAGGTTGTTTACCTGCTGGCGAATTAGTAAGTAACGGACACAAATTCACTAATATTGAGGCCGTTAAAACATCTGACTTAATCGTCACGGACGACGGCAAGCACCACAAGGTAAAAGCCTTGATGACCAGGCCTTACAAAGGAACAATGCTAAAAATCATCCCTGTTTCTAGAGAAAATTCCTTCCGGTTAACCACGGAACATCCCGTTCTTTGCATACAACGCAAAATCAATTGGCTTCCGGAAGTTTCAACAAAAAAACTCATGGCAACAAAACCGGAATATATCCCGGCCGGCAAGCTAAAAAAGGGAGATTTCATTGTCTACACAACACCAACAAAAACGGAAGACAATGAAATTTTCACGGAAGATTTATTAAAAATTTTAGGACTTTATTTGGCAGAAGGCTCAATCAGCTTCAACAAAAGCCTAAAATTAAACGCATTAGCTTTCTCCTTTGGCAAAAAAGAAAGTGAAAAAAACATGGCTGAAGATCTGATTTTAACAATCAAAAAACTTGGACACAAAGCATCGATTACCAAGTCCAAAGGGCTTTATTACACAGTCATCAGCTATTCAAAAAATTTAATTGATCTTTGCTTAACACATTGTGACAAAGGAGCTCATCACAAAAAACTTTCGCAAACCATAATGGAACTACCGGTAGAAAAACAGAAGATTTTGTTGAAAAATTATCTTAAAGGTGATGGCAGCGTTTACATCAGAAAAGACTATCCATCAAAGATGATTAGAGCTGGAACAGCAAGCAAAACTCTCGCCTTTCAGCTTCAGGAAATTATTGCAAGAATGGGAATTTATGCAAATATTTCCTTGCCAGAAGCCAGCCAAGACGTGATTGGCAACAGAATAATCACCAGGCAAGATCAGTACATCGTGGAATACACCGAAAATAAAAAATTCAACGAAGTAAGACGCAAAGACAATAATTATTTTGTTCCGATCAAAGAAATAAAAAGTGAAAATTATAATGGTTTTGTTTTCAATCTGGAAGTAAAGGAAACCAATTCCTATCTGGTAAAAGGTTTTGCCGTACACAACTGTACCGCCCCAACTTATTCCACAAACTCCCTGCATTCCGCCGTCGTGGAAATCATCGTTAAAAAAGGTGCCCGCGTACAATATACGACTATCCAAAACTGGTCGCACAACGTCTACAACCTCGTCACCAAGCGCGCTTTCGCCTATCGCGACGCCGAAATGTTTTGGCTCGATTGCAACCTCGGATCGAAACTCACCATGAAATATCCGGCAATATTTTTGATGGAACCGGGAGCTCGCGGCGAAGTTCAATCCCTGGCTTTTGCCAATAAAAATCAGCACCAGGACGCCGGCGCAAAAATTATTCATAATGCCCCAAATACCACTTCAAAAATCGTCGCCAAGTCAATAAGCAAAGGCAGCGGCCGCTCAAGCTATCGCGGTTTATTGAAGGTTACCAAAGGAGCAAGAAATATCAAAAGTCACGTTTCATGCGACGCTTTATTGCTCGACGGCGCTTCCCGTTCTGACACTTACCCAACGATGAAAATTGAAGAAAGCGAGGTCGCCATCGCGCACGAGGCCACCGTTTCAAAGATAGGCGAAGAACAATTATTTTATTTAATGTCCCGCGGCTTGACGGAAGAAGAGGCCGCCTCCGCCATCGTAAACGGTTTCGCCAAGCCAATCATCAAGCAATTACCGATGGAGTACGCGCTGGAATTAAATCGTTTATTAGAATTGGAAATGACCGGAAGCGTAGGGTAGTTTACAAAAAAATATGAATTTACATCTCACAAAAGTTCGCATAAAAATCTCTGCCCGGGCAGACTTTTATATCAAAATTTTCGCTAAAATAAGCCATTTCATTCTCGGAAATGCCATTTTCAATCTTGCTTATGCGAACTTCACTGGTACCGACGATTATGAATATTTCCAAATCTAGCCAATGCAAAACTACAAACTCATCATCACCAACAAAATTCCCCCAAAAACCATTCGGGTCAAACGCGACCAAACCCTGGGGTATGTGCTTTTTCTGGACAAAGGCTGGCATGAAAAACAACGACTCACTTTCGAATTCAAAGAAGAAAATGCTACGCTGCACTTTCTCGCCATCATGATTGGAAAAAATAAGGAAAAATTTCCGCTTGAGACCGTTTCCGTTCACAAAAACCGCAACACTCGAGCTTATTACACCCTAAAGTCAGCCCTTTTTGACGAATCGGAAGTGGACTACACCGGCAATCTGAAAATTGAAAAAAATTCGCATTCTACCGACTGTTATCTCGCACATCACACTTTGATGTTGTCCAAAAATGCCAAAACAAATAGTGTCCCTTGCCTCGAAATCGAGACTGACGACGTAAAAGCCGGCCACGCCGCCACTATTGGAAATATTGACGAAGAGCTCACTTTCTATCTGGAAAGTCGCGGCCTGGACAAAAAATCCGCCAAAATTTTATTGATCAAAAACTTTCTGGAAAGTGAACTCAAGCATATTCCCGATGAAAAATCACAAAAATCCTTAATTGAAAAAATTGAAAAATCCCTAAAGGGAGTAAAGATAAATTGAAAAATATCCCGAAAATTACTAATCGCAAACTGCTCGTGTTTAACCCTAAAATTTTAAAAAAAGATTTCCCAATTTTTTCCCGCAAAATAAACGGCAAAACGCTGGTTTATCTTGATAATGCCTCAACAAGCCAGAAGCCGAAATCCGTCATCGACGCGCTCACAAATTATTACAAAACTTTCAACGCCAATACGCATCGCGGCATCCACACCATGTCCGAAGAAGCCACGCTCGCCTACGAAAAAACCCGCGAACACGTGGCGAAATTCATCAACGCGCCACTTTCCAAAGAAATTATTTTCACGCGCAACACTACTGAAGCCATCAATTTAGTGGCTTATTCATGGGGTGAAACAAACATTCACAAAGACGACGAAATCATCATCAGCGCCATCGAGCATCATTCCAACCTCGTTCCCTGGCAAGAATTATGCCGCCGCAAAAAAGCTAAATTAAAAATTATTCCAATTAAAAACGATCTCACTCTGAACATGGAAGCATACGAAAAAATGCTCTCCCGTGAAACAAAACTTGTAAGCATCACCGGCATGTCTAATGTTCTAGGATTCATGCCTGATTTACAAAAAATTATCAAACTTGCCCATAAAAATAAAGCGCTCGTACTCGTCGACGCCGCCCAAAGCGCCGCGCACATAAAAACCGACGTGAAAAAACTCGATTGTGATTTTCTCGCTTTCTCCAGCCATAAATTGCTCGGACCCACCGGGGTAGGAGCCCTCTACGGCAAATTCCAACTCCTATCCAACATGCCTCCATTTATGTTTGGCGGCGACATGGTAAAAGCCGTGCAACAAGACAAAGCTTTTTGGAACGATCTACCCTGGAAATTCGAAGCCGGCACACCGAATATTGCAGATGTCATAGCCTTCAATGCGGCTCTAACATATCTCGAAAAAGTGGGGCTGAAAAATATTCAAAAGCATGACGAAAAATTATTAAAATACGCAGTAAAAAAATTCTCGAAATACGAGAAAGACGGAGTGCGCCTAATCCTACCGACATACAAATCCATGGACTTTTCTCGCTCCAGCGATTCCAAATCCCACTCCTTTACTCGCAACTCTTCGTCCCCCACCTTCGACCCCTCCGCCACCTCCTCAATACTTTCCTTCTCCATCAAAGGAATCCACCCTCACGACGTCGCTCAAATTTTCAACGATGAAGGCGTCGCAATCCGCTCCGGTTATCACTGCAGTCAGCCACTAATTGAATATCTAAACCTTTCCGCCACCGCCCGCATGAGCTTCTATTTTTACAACACAAAAGAAGACATCGATCGCGCCGAAAAAGCCCTACAAAAAACACTAAAACTTTTCAAATAATGGATCTCTATTCCGAAATCATTCTCGACTACTTCAAAAATCCTGTGAACAAGGGCGAAATCGACAAGCCTACAGGCACGGCAAGTGAATACAATCCCCTCTGCGGCGACAAAATTCGCGTAGATATCCTCCTCGATAAAAAAGGCAAAGTAGTAGAAGCCAAATTTAGCGGAGAAGGCTGCGCCATCAGCCAAGCGGCCACTTCCATGCTCACTGAAAAACTAATTGGAAAAACTCCCGCCCAAATAAAAAAAATCTCCAACGAAGAGATCTACAAAATGCTAAATATTCCGATCTCACCCGGCCGCGTAAAATGCGCTCTCCTAGGCTTGGTGACAGCAAAAAAAGCCGCGATATCTGCGAACACGAAGACCAAAACTCCCGACACAAAAAAATCCCTGAAAAATCCAACTTGTCATTTTTTACAGATCAAAAAGTCCCGCCAGCGGGGAACCACAAGATAATTAAAGCATTAGTCAATATGGCAAAAAAACTTATCAAAAAAAAGGTTCTAAAATCCGCCAGCCACAACATACGGCCTGCACCCACAAAACACCTACCCGTCCCCCGCGAACTCCGCGTCGAGCCATATTGGCAAGAATTAAACAAAGTTATCGACCCCGAAATTAATCTCGGCGTCGTCGATCTCGGCCTGATTTACGACGTACAAATCAAAGCCGGCAAATGCAAAATCACCATGAGCCTGACCACACCCGCCTGCCCCTACGCACCGGCGCTTCTGAAGCAAATTGAAGACCGCATGCGCCTCTACAAAGACATTAAATCCGTTGAACTGAAAATAGTCTGGGATCCGGTCTGGAGCCAAGATTTCATCGATCCGGATATCAGAGATTTGATGCTGGGATTCTAGAAAGGGAGAAAAAAGGCTATCGCCTTTGCCACACAAAATCAAAAAGCGTCTCCACCGTCTTGTAAAACGTAGCGCTGTTGATCGCCATGCCATAAATTTGTTGGTGAAAATCAATAATCGCCACCTGCGTCCCCCCGAACAAAATAATCTCCGCGTAAAGCTGAAAAGGATGGCCCTTCACAATGCGAGTTTCTCGATTGGAAACGTGATCCAAAGCCTTATATCTCTCGCTCTTTTTCCCCTCCGCCACCAGCACGCGACTAAAAACTTTTTGCCGTTTTTTAAATTCAATAAACTGCTTGGTCAAAAACGGCCTCAGACTCGCCGGAAACGAATCCAGCGTCAAAAAAGATTTCTGCAAACCGCCTTTTTTTAAAGTCTGGCTGTACAAATTTATAATCGCCTCATCCCCTTCAAAAATCCTGATTTTTGGCTGAAGAAAAGCACTTTTTTGCATCTTAGCCATCTCTTGAACAAACAATCCGGCCATCTTTTTTTCACTTTCCAGTTCGTGGATTTTTCGTTCAACATTATCAATAAAAATCTCCGGCGACACGGCCATGTAAGCCTTCACGTCATTCATTTGTGTCTGCGCAATCACACCTTTTTTCAAAAGCCTTTTAAGCGCGGAATAAACTGTGGTGCGGTCGATCCCCGTCCGCAAAGCCACAGAACTGGCAAAAGATTGGCCATGCTGAAAAATATCCAGATAAATCTGTTCATCTTTTTTGTTAAAATTATTATTTCTGAGAAACGACTGAATCAGTTGACTCATAGTGTTGACGATATTTCAACACACTAAGGATACCAAAAACAACAGCTTAAACAAGAAGAAAACTCCATCAGGAAAAATTAGCCACTCCACTTTCCGCACAAGTACCGTAAATTAATATCGACAAAAGATAAAAACAGCACATGGACAGATTTGAACAAACAGCTACGGCAATAGAGACAGGCTTCGATCATTATACTGAACCGCGAAACTGCCATTTACACTTAGTCGAACAATCTTCAACACAAATTTTAGCCAGATTCAGCCATCTGGGAAAAATCGAGATCATCAATACTAAAAAGCCGCTTCAAGATTACGCCGGCCAACCTCTTCCATGTAATTTTAAGCTGGAAACTGACAATCCGCACGAAGCCGCAAAACTCGCTTTGGAATTGAATCTTGGCATTGTTTTCATCGGTGCGCTCACCAGTGCCACTAACAATTTTGGCGAGAAAAAACAACCGGCAGGATTGCGCGGAGTCATTGCCATCAAACCAAAAGGACTTACAACTCTCGCTTCCACAAACCCGCAAGAAGCCATCGAAAACAAAAGCGACCAAGTTGTAATTAATCGTGACAAAAATACCGTCACAGTCGGTGCCGGCCTCACCTACGCCCAAGTAAATAAAATTGTAGCTGAAGAATTGGGCGCGGAATACTGGGTGGCGGTAGACCTGACAAGCATTGAAGAAGCCCTTGCCGGAGCCGTTTTTGCAACAGGTGGACAAGGCCCCTCCGGCATCAAACTTTCGGAAATCGCCGTCAGAGTAAACCAAACCAATGGCCGTGAAATTCAAACTCTCACCACAAAACAAGAATTGGAAGACCACGAAGGCCTGGCCGGACTTCAAGGTGGAGTCACCGAACTCGAATTAAAGATACTAAAAAGACCACCACGTCGTTTTGGTTTAAGAGTAATACTAAAAGGCACCGCCGGCCATCAGGATTATTCACCAAAAGCCGCTGCGTTATTAGCCAAAATAGCGCCTTTTTTTAAATTAAAATTCGCTAACGGCACTTTGTCTTCGGAAGCGGGAACGGACTTTATAGACGGCCTTGAGATTATGGATCGCGCCTCAATCGCAGTGGTAAATCGCGCTCGCAAAGATTATCTCTCAAACGCAATTCTTCACGAAATGGATAACGCAAATTCCGACTACTGCGTATATTTAACTGCAAACTCTACACAAACCCTGGAACAATTATGCGATTCAGCCGATGATAATCTACTGCTCGCCTTAGCCGAACTGGAAGAAATTGCCGATATCACGGTAGTGGAAGGAATCGAAAGACTGGAAGACATGCGCCTCATCAGGGAAAATATCCCGGACATTGCCAAAAGACAAGTCACCCATTCAAAGGTAAAACCATTTTCCACGTCATTGGATTTTAATTTTGGCATAGACAAAAACGCCGAACTGAACCCACTGCAACTCCAAGAAATTTACCATGAAATTCTGCGCGCTTTCTACGATTATGAAAAACAGGTTATGACATACGTGGGCACCATCGCCGAAGCAAAGAATACCAATATCACCATGTTCCGTTATGGACACCTTGGCAGAGACCCGCATACACGTTTTACTATCTGGCCAAACGAAACAAATACGCGTCCAGATGACGTTCAAGACGTTGGTGCGACCATCAGTGTCTTAAAGAAAAGATTACTCTCAACTTTGAAAGAACTACAAGAAAAACACCCGGAAATCCAAATCCACGCCGGAGAAAAAGGCAAAACTCCCGATCCATCAGTACTATCAGCAGAGGTTCTTGCCCGTTCACAAGCCATCATCGCCACCGCCGACAAAAACTGGAATTTCCGCGCGCCAAAAGCATTCAAAAATTAAATTGTCGGTAGATTTGTATAATCATAATCCTGAGGAGCTTTCTTCACCGGAGCGGTAACCTTCTTGGCGGGAGCACCCTCCTTACCGGTCAAATCCTTCTGAGCCTTATCCAAAATTATCGCTTTATTGGAAGCGGACCCCTTGCTATCCTTCTTTCCAACGCTTCCGCTACCATCAAAAGGAGTCTTAGCCTTCATACTAGTGCCGGAAGTGCCCTTTTTATCTCTTGGGCTGATAACAGGTTTCTTACCAACAGCCTCCACAGCGCCCTTTTTGCCCAAGACATCCCCCTTCAAAAAGCCGGGATTAAGGGCATAAGTAACACCAATCGCCAGGACCAAAGCCGCTATTACAGATATAACTACGACAATTTTCTTGTTCATTTTTATTTTTGTTTAAATACTACTGCGACTGTAGTCATTTGGGGGGCTGAGAAGTGAAAGACTTGGCTAAAGAAAGGGCAGAAGTCAAAATTATCGCGATAACACATAATTTTGACACTATGAAACTTCAAAAAAAAGACTATTAGATGTCCACTTTGTGGAGG
>JACRIB010000081.1 GCA_016235895.1 Candidatus Peregrinibacteria bacterium
AATTGGTCAAATTTTGTCAGCGGCAATGATGTTGAAATTTTCTTTTTCGATGAACAAAGAACACGACGCGATTATAATGGCGGTAGAAAAGACTTTGAACCAGGGTTATAGAACGCGTGATATTTTTGTTGATAATACTAATCAGCTTGAGCTTTGTTCTACATCTGAAATTGGTAGCAAGATTGCGGAAAATCTTGATAAGGAAAAACTCCGTGGCGGGGGAATATAAATTTTTGCAAAAACATTATTAAAAAAATTAAACTTAAAATTATATGATTAAAATATTTGATACAACTTTACGAGATGGGGAGCAATCTCCCGGTTTTTCCATGAATTTGAGGGAAAAATTGATTATGGCCCAACAGTTGGAAAAACTTGGAGTGGATGTGATTGAAGCGGGTTTTTCGGCGGCTTCGCCGGAAGATTTTGAATCAGTAAAACAAATTGGTGAGGTCTGTGATAAGGCTGAGATTTGCGGTTTGGCGCGTTGTAATGAGATGGATATAGAATCGACGATTAAGGCTTTAAAAACAGCTAAGAAGCCGCGTGTGCATGTTTTTATTGCCACCAGCGATATTCATTTGAAACATAAATTGAAAATTTCACGCGATGAAGCAATTATGAAAGCAATTATGGCTGTGAGAATGGCAAAATCTTTCACCGACATGGTGGATTTTTCGCCTGAGGACGCGACAAGATCGGATTGGAATTTTTTGGTGGAAATTTTAAACGAAGCGGTGAAAGCGGGGGCCGATACTTTGAATATTCCGGATACCGTCGGTTATTCTACGCCGGAGGAATACGGGGCGTTAATAAAATTTTTGCGTGAGAAAGTAAAAGGTTCAGAAAAAGTAATTTTTTCTACTCATTGTCATGATGATTTGGGTCTTGCTGTAGCCAATAGTTTGGCCGGTGTTTCGAATGGTGCATGCCAAGTTGAATGTACTATAAATGGCATTGGTGAGCGTGCCGGAAATGCCGCTTTGGAGGAAGTGGTGATGGCGATGAAAACGCGTTCGGATTTGTTTAAAGAAAAAAATCATATAGATACGCGACAGCTTTATGCCACCAGTAAATTATTATCGCAGATAACAGGTCAAAAGTTACAGGCGAATAAAGCGATTGTTGGTAAAAATGCTTTTGCTCATGAAGCTGGAATTCATCAGCACGGAATTTTGTCCAATCGCTTGACTTATGAAATCATGAAGGCGGAAGACGTGGGGCGCACTACGAATCAGTTAATTTTGGGGAAACATTCCGGTCGCAATGCTTTGGCGACGCGCTTGGTGCAGCTGGGGATTCAGGTTTCAAAGGAAAGATTGGAGATTATTTTTGCGAAATTTAAGGCTTTGGCCGATAAGAAGAAAAATATTTATGATGAGGATTTGATTATGGTGGCGATGGATTATGATATTGAGAAAAAGTATGAATTACTGGAAGCGAGGATTTATTCGGAAAAAGATAAGTTTGCGAAAGCCGAGGCGGTGATTCGTATTGGTGATGAGAAAGTGAATGTGGAATGTGAAGGAGATGGTCCGGTTTCCGCTCTTTATGCTGCCATCATTCAAGCGTCCGGGTTGAAGGGTGAATTGAAATCTTTTCAAATTAACGCGCTGACTCCCGATAAGGAAGCCGTGGGTTTTGTAAAAATTGAGTGGCAGGATCAGTATGAGAAAATTTGGTATGGACATGGTTCGGATACGGATATTACAATTGCTTCCGGAAAGGCGTTGATTGATGTTTTGAACCGCATGGAAATTCGCAGAATGCATGATGAGAGGATTGGGAGATTGTAATAACAATTTATGGTGCTTTTGGAATCATTGAAAATCAGCATGGGTGAGCCAGCTAAGGCCTTTAATTTAAAAGGTGTGGATGAGAAAATTTACACTTTGGAAAATTTTAAGAACGCAAAGGCCTTAGTTCTGGTTTTCATGTGCAATCATTGTCCTTACGTGAAAGCTGTTTGGCAGCGTTTGATTGATTTGCAGGAGAAGTTTAAAAGCCATAGAGTGCAATTTGTTGGCATCAATGCCAATGCGGCGAATCTTCAGTATGAGGACGATAGTTTTGAAAATATGCAAAAGGAGTTTGCGCAAAGAAAAATGAATTTTCCTTATTTAATTGATGCTGATCAGAAAGTGGCTCGTGAGTATAAAGCTCAATGTACGCCGGATATTTATGTTTATGATGAAGAGCGAAAATTGGCTTATCATGGCCGTATTGATGATAACTGGAAGGATGAAAATAAAGTCACGAAGAAGGAACTGGCTGACGCGATTGAAAAAATTTTGAAAGGAGAAAAAAATATTGGTGAACAGCATCCTTCAATGGGCTGTTCAATTAAGTGGCTTGATTAAATGCTTTCCGGTACTTCCGGGCAGGAATTTGATTTGCGATTTATTAAACTGCAGTCGCCGATGCTGTCAAAAATTCTAATTTCGTAATTTTCACCCAGGGTAAAAATTTTCCAAATTCTGTCAATACTTTCATGGGCTAAAACGCTTTTGGCCAAGCCGTTTTTGTCATATATTTCCACTTTAATTTTTGCGTCGTTGAAAGTAGTTTTACCGTTAATTGATTCAACAAAGTAGAGATAGTCTTTGGAGCCGTTATCCGGTTTTAAATGAGTGATGGTTATGGTTTCGGAATTTTTGCCGGTTTCCATAATTGTATCAAATTTACTGTCTATTTTGTGTTGAAAGCTGATTTCTTCGTCCGTCGGCTGTAATAAGTATGAATTGAATTGAGTTTTTTCCTGTTCTGGAGGAATTGTGATATCTTCCCAACTCAAAACTATTTTGATTTCGCCCGGCGTAAGTTCGATGATTTCCGGCGTTGTTAAGTTTCTTGAGATTACTTGAGAATCATTTTCCAGCGGTGTGTTTCCATTGGCTATATCATCAGCATTTATTTTAATGGCGATTTTGTTATCGATGTTTTCGGAAAATTTTTCCACTTTGTATTCTTCTTTTGCCAGATAACGATATAGTATTGATGACATTTCGCCTCGTGTGGCTTTTTTGTCCGGGTTGAAATTGTCTGAATCGTCCAGCAAATTAGTCTTTTTTCCAAAGTCTATATATTTTTTATACCAAACTTCATTAGTTTCACCGGTTGATAGATTCCATTTATAAAATTCCCCCAAGATTTTTAGACCTTCGGCGTTGCTTATTGTTTGATTTGGTTTGAAGGTTTTATCTTTGTAGCCGGTGATTATGTTTAGATTTTTCGCGGCGCAAACATATTTGCTGTACCATTCCTTATAGCCTACATCCGGGAAACAATTGGTATTTGGATTTTCGGTTTTTGTTTTGTTGCCTTCAAAAATTATTTTTAATAATTCAGCGCGGGTAATATTCCGATCCGGCTTGAAGGTGCCGTCTTCATAACCGTTGATAATTCCTTTTTCTGAAAGATAGCGCGAAGTTGTGTAGTATGGACTGTTTTCATTTATGTCGGTAAATTTTTTTGCCGCGGAAATATTGGCTGTTAATATAAGAATTCCCAGAATTGTAAATGGAATAAAAATTTTTTTCATGAGAATGGGGTGAGGAGTTGTTTTTATAATAATTGAATATTAACAAAAAAACCACTCCGACATTTCGTCGGGGTGGTTTTAAATTTTAGGCTTTTGTCTCCTATTATTTAGCTTTTCCTTTTACCAATGGAAGACCTGTTCTCTTGTTCTCAACAACTGATTTGCCTGCTGGTAGTGCATCCAGGGCTCCCGGTTTTACTGTGCGAGCGAAATAGTAAATCATCTGTTTGCGACCACCACGGAGAGTTACATTCTTTGAATGGAGGTAGTAGGTCTGACCTTTGCTATTCTTGTGTGAATAAGCCATGGTTTGTTTGGTTATTTAATAGATTGGCTTAAATCTAGGACTTTCATCAGATTAAGTCAAGGTGTAAATAAGATATAAAAAAACACCCCACATTTCGGCGGAGTGTTTTTGATTTCGACAAAAGAAAAAAATATTATTTCTTTTTCTTCTTATGTGAAACTTTTTTCTTCTTCTTTACAACTTTTTTCTTTTTCTTCATAGGAAAAGGTTAATGAGTATTTTTATTATGAATTCATTTAATTAAAATGCAAGTGTTTTTCATTGGTTCATGCAGTTTTTTTAATTTTTAATTTTTTTATTTTTTAAACCCACCTCTTTTTTGGGTCTATTTAAAGCTGTTAATTTGATTTTGTTTATATTTATTTTTTTTTGTATTACAATTAAAGAGATTTTTAATAAAGTTTTTTTATGTTGACGATGATTCTAGTTGTTGTGGGCCTGTGTGTTTTTGAAGTTATTTCCAGTATCGATAATGCCGTGATTAACGCCGAGGTGATATCAACAATGCAACCCAAGGCGCGTCGATGGTTTTTGGTTTGGGGTCTTTTTGCGGCGGTTTTTTTGGTTAGGGGACTTTTGCCTTGGGCGATAATTTGGGCGGTTAATCCGGGTCTTGGTCCCATTCAAGCTTTGACCGCGACTTTTAGCAGTGATCCTCACATTAAGGAGTCAGTGGAATTGGCGGCGCCGATTTTGTTGTCCGGAGGCGGAATATTTTTAGTGTTTTTGTTTTTGCATTGGTTATTTTTAGAAGAAAAACATTTTGGTTTGCCGAGATTTGAAAAATTTTTTGTAAGGAATGGAGTGTGGTTTTTTGCTACTGTGTCAATTTTGCTGGCGGCAATTGTTTGGTTTGCTTTAAAGCAAAATCCGATGATGGCTTTTGGCGCGGTAGTGGGTTCCTCGGCTTTTTTTATCACTCATGGTTTCAAACAAAACGCGGAGGAAAGTGAAAAAAATCTTTCAAAAAAACATTTGTCCGATTTAAGCAAAATTCTTTATTTGGAAATTATTGATGCGACTTTTTCCATTGATGGAGTTTTGGGTGCCTTTGCTTTTACTTTGTCCGTGCCTTTGATTTTCCTGGGTAATGGTTTAGGCGCCTTGGTGGTGCGACAATTGACTGTTGGAAATATTGAGAATGTAAAAAAATATATTTATTTGAAAAATGGGGCGATGTATTCGATTTTGTTTTTGGGAATAATTATGCTGCTGGATGCTTTTGGTTTTGCCATTCCGGAATGGGCTTCTCCTATATCAACATTTTTAGTGATCGGCTACTTTTTTTGGAAATCGAAGATGGCGTTAGAGTCTTGATCCTTAAGTAGCTCTGATAGTTTTACGAAGGTGTAGCCCTTTTCTTTTAATTTTTTGATGATTGTTGGTAGGGCCTTGGAGGTAGCAGGAGCGTTGTGAGCGCCATTCAGATGCATGACAATAATTGAGCCGTTGGTTGTTCTATTCAAGACATTATTGATTATTTTTTGACTGTTGGGTTGAAAGGCGTCGCCGGATATTGCGTCCCAACCGATTGCTTGCAGTTCGGCATTATTTACTATTTCCAAATCTTTTTGTTCATAGCAACCGCCCGGGAAACGAAAATATTTTGGTGTAATTCCTGTTAAATTATTGAGAATTTTTTGAGTCTCAATGAGTTCTTTGTTTTTATCCGTGACGATGGTCAGGCCGTAACAATTTTTTGTAAAACCGCTATGAGTCAATGAGTGATTGGCAATTTCGTAAAGCGGATTTTGGCTTATGGATTTGGTTTCTTCCGGATAAGTTTGTGCCCAAAGACCCGTGATAAAAATTGTTGCCGGAGTTCCGGTTTGTTCCAGAGTGTCCGTTATTTTTTTGTCGTAAAGGCTTTTGATTTGTTTGTTGAAAAGTTTTTTCTGCATTGAAGCGGTCATGTCCGCGTCGAACGTCAGGGAAATATTTTTTTCATCACGATTGCCGTGATTTATTATGGTTGGAGTGATTTTTTTTTGAGGAGTAATCCGAGTTGTATCTGCTGTTTTTGTTGTTGTGCAGCTAAAAAATGAGGCCGAAAGGACAAGCGTTGTAATTAAAATCAATTTATATTTTTTGCTTGGCATGTTGTTTGTATTCGTCGTTTATATATAGGAAAATTATGATGCTTAAAATTGCTGCGAAAAAGCACCAGACGGAAGTAAATGTCACGAAATAAAAATATAGCGATAAGGCTAATGAAATTGTTAGTAAAATGCCGAAGTTGCGGAGTCTTTTATGACTGGAGGTAAGCGCTGATGTACACGTTGCGATGAAGTAGACGATGGTGAAAAAAATCACGAGTGGGGCATCAATAATATAGGCAATGCTGTTGTTTGCCACTTCGGAGTAGATGGTTTGTGTTATCAGTAATATTAAGAAGTAAAATGAAACTGTTATACCCAGGAGAAATAGTACGCCCATGATTTTTTTGCGCAGCCTGTTTTTTTCTGTGAGATAAAAGGCCAATGGTGCGTAAAATGGCCAAAAAACAAGAGCAAAAGCCAGAAATCCGTAAACCGATATTTGATGATACAATGTTGCTGAGGCGGTATTCCAGACAAAACCTTCAAAAATTTGTTGGATGCCGAAAAATAAGGGAATGGTGGCGAGAGCAATATTTTTTTTATCTTTATTTCTAATTATAGCGGCCGTACCCATGATGCTTAGAGCCGTACCAGATGCAAAACTTGCGGTGGCTGAGAAACACATATTTGAAAAATTATAATCGTGATTGGCATTGTGAAAATATTTTGCAAATATTGCAAGGGCTTTACTGAAAATCATCTTTATTGCAGTGAAAAATAGGGTATAAAAATTGTGTGAAGAAAAAAAGCAAGAAAAAGAATGGCTTTAAAAAATTTTGGCGCTTGGGACTGGATGATTTTAATACCCAGAATTTTGATGTAGGTCCGGATGCCGAATTGATAGTGCGTGAGGGCAATTATCAATACAATGTTTACGATATAATAAAAAAGTATGGTACGCCGACAGAGATTGTTTTTCCCACGGTGATGGAAAATCGCGTGCGGGATTTGATTGATACATTTAACGCTTATATAAAAATATCCGGCTATAAAGGCCGTTTTTATTATCACTATGCGATGAAGGCCAATCAGACCAAGGAGTTTGTTTTGCCGGCCGTAGCGGAGGGCGCGAATTTGGATGTGGCCAGCGCGAATGAATTATTTTTGGTGAAACGCATGATCGAGCAGGATAAATTCAATGCGAAAATCAGGGTGATTTGTAATGGACCGAAAACGGAAAAATATATCAGTTTGATCGAAGAACTGAGGGGTAAGGGCCTCATTGTGATCCCGATTATTGAGGATTATAGCGAATTGGAGCGTTTGAAGAAATTTAAAGGTGAGGTAGGCATTAGAGTAGATTTGGAAATAAAAGTGCAGTCACATTGGGATAAAAGATATAATCGTTTTGGTTTTTCCGAAGCCGAGTTACTCAAGCTTGGAAAAATCAGAAATCTTTCCACTTTGCATTATCATATTTCCAAACAGATCGAGACTATTGACGGTTTTGTTATGCCGTTGCAAAGAGCTTTGGCTTTGTTTGCCCAGATGAAGGGAAAAAATTCCGGTTTGGATACCTTGGATATTGGTGGTGGTGCGGGTGTGCCTTTTGAAAAGAAAAAACATTTTTATACCGGCAAGAGTTTGATTCGGCAGATTGTGAATACCGCAAAAACGGAATGTGATAAGTTGCAGTTGAAACATCCGAATTTAATTGCGGAATGGGGTAGTTATGTCGCGGCGCCGGCGCAAATTACGGTTTATAAAATTTTGGCGCAGAAGGACGTGAGTGAAAAAAATAAAAAGAAATGGTATGTGATCGATGGTAGTTTTATGAACGATTTGCTGGACACTTGGGCGATTCATCAGAAATGGCATGTGACTCCGGTTAATCATTTGAAAACAAAAAAACTGCAACAGGTTTGGCTGGCCGGGTCTTCTTGCGATAGTGATGATAAATATACTTCCGGTGGTGGTTACATTTCCTTGCCGCGTTTCGAGGATTGCGATGAATTATTTATCGCCATTTATGATACCGGTGCTTATCAGGACGCGTTGGCTTCTCATCACTGTTTGCTTTCTTCACCGGTGAAATTGATCGCACGGAACGGAGAAATAAAGATTGCACGCAGACGTGAAAATCCCGAAGACGTAGGTAAGCATTTTGGTTGGTAGGATCCCTAGATATCCAAAAAGTTCGAGATTTTTGCTATGTCACTGGTGGTGCTGACGTGGAGGTTTTTGGCATCGGCATTGTAACTGGCTTTGATGGTGTCCAGGGTATTTTCTGGAACGACGACGCAGCCCATACTGGCGTAGATTTGGCCTTTGTCCATTAGTTTTTCGCCGTTTTTGATGGCGTGGATGCCGTAGGGAGTTGAGCCGTCCGTATCAAAAAGGCGGAAAAATCTGCCGGTTTGGCCGAAGGTGAAACGGTTGCGTTTGATATTTTTCTCTTTCACTTCCCAGTCTTTTTCGGGAGTGGCGGCAAAATAGTAACGGCCAATGTAAGAAACATTGCGAGGTTGGCCGGAGAGGATGGAAAATTCAGCGTAAGTTTTGGTCTTGTTGTTTGCCAGGAAGCCTTTGCCGCTTGGAATATAAAATATCAAATAATCGCCGACGGAAGGCTTATATTCGGTTATATTTACGGATTGCCATTGAATTGACGGAATCTTCTTGGTGGTAGCCGGTTCTTGAGAATGGGTAACCGGACTTACATGAATTAAAATCGTGATTATGCTTGCTGTAAGCCAACATTTGTTATGCATTTCCGATGGTTTAAAAAGACAAGATGGCTAGTCTACAATACGGTATTAAGTTTGTCAAGCGACGAATTTGGTCTTTTTTTAGCGTACTTCCCAATTTTAGGTTTGCTAAATGAAGATTTTCAGATAGAATCTTCGGGTATGGAAATTCGAAACATTGCAATTATTGCGCACGTAGATCATGGAAAAACCACTTTGGTGGAT
>JACRIB010000082.1 GCA_016235895.1 Candidatus Peregrinibacteria bacterium
GAATAAAATAACCCAGGATGACATCTATGAAATACAAGAAAAGCTCAACAACAGGCCAAGAAAGTCACTCAAATATAAAACGCCAAATCAAATTTATTCACAACTCATCCAAAGTGGTCGGTTTTAAGCTTGAATGTGGGCTGGAGTTTTTGGTAGGTTATCCCAACATTTCGTCGGGATGTTAGCTCGCGGTCTTAAACCGCTCGCAATAAATTACTTCGTAATTTATTTGGCTGTTCTCTTCGCAATGATCGCGTCCGCCACGTTCTTGCCCACTTTTTCGTAGTGGCCGAATTCCATGGCGTAATTGCCGCGGCCTTGAGTCATCGAGCGCAGGTCGGTGGCGTAACCGAACATGGTGGCAAGCGGCAGATTGCATTTGATAAATTTAACCACTCCACGATCACCGGTTTCGATAATCTGACCACGGCGGGCATTGATATCACCCATAACATCACCAAAATTGTGTTCCGGACAAGTCACTTCCACTTTCATGATCGGTTCAAGAATAACCGGCTGAGCTTTTTTACAAGCGGTTTGGAAACACATGGAACCGGCGATTTTGAAGGCCATTTCCGAGGAATCCACATCATGGTAGCTTCCATCATATAGCTCGACTTTTATGTCTACGATCGGATAGCCGGCGAGAATACCTCGGGTAAGTGCTTCACGCACACCTTTGTCAACCGCGGGAATAAATTCTCTTGGGATTCTGCCTCCGACCACGGCGTTTTCAAATTCATAACCTTTGCCGGCTTCTTGCGGATAAACACGCATAAGTACATGACCGTATTGACCGCGACCACCGGATTGTTTGGCATATTTTTCTTCGGCCTGGGCCTCGATGGTAATAGTCTCGCGGTAGGCTACTTGCGGGGCGCCGATATTGGCTTCCACTTTAAACTCGCGGCGCATACGATCGACGATGATATCGAGGTGTAATTCACCCATACCGGCGATGATGGTCTGACCGGTTTCCTCATCGGTGTTAACACGAAAAGTCGGATCTTCTTCGGAAAGTTTTTGTAGCGCGAAGCCCATTTTTTCCTGGTCGGCTTTGGATTTCGGTTCCACGGCGATTCTGATAACCGGATCGGGGAAAGTGATGGATTCGAGCAGGATTGGTTTGTCTGGATCGCAGAGAGTATTGCCGGTGGTGGTTTTTTTGAGGCCTACGATAGCGGCGATGTCTCCGGCTTTTACGGATTTGATTTCTTCTCTTTTGTTGGCGTGCATTTGGAGTAAACGGCCGACACGCTCTTTATTACCGGTGGAAGAATTGAGAACGTAACTTCCGGCATCGAGCTGACCCGAATAAACACGGAAAAAGCAGAGTGTTCCCACGAACGGATCGCTGGCGATTTTGAAGGCGAGAGCGGAGAATGGTTCGGTTATGTCGCAATGTCTTTCGATCGGTTCACCGGTTTTAACATCATGTCCTTTGATTGAGGCAACATCGGTAGGAGCCGGAAGGTAAGCGCAAACCGCGTTTAATACCAACTGAACACCTTTGTTTTGTAGAGCTGTTCCGCAAAGAACAGGGTAAATTTTGCTTGTAATTGTGGCGCGGCGTATGCCGGCTTTTAGTTCTTCAATGGAAATTTCCTGACCGCCGACGAATTTTTCCATAATCGCGTCATCATTTTCGCCAACTTTTTCGATTAACTTTCCGCGATATTCTTCCACTTTGTCTTTCATGTCGTCCGGAATCGGAATTTCCACTACGATCTCACCGTTTTTGCCGTCGAAAGTATAGGCCTTGCGTTCGATAATATCGATCATGCCTTTGAATTCGTTTTCAGCGCCGATCGGTAATTGAATCGCTACGGCGTTGGGATTAAGGCGTGTGTGAATGGATTTCATGCACATGTAAAAATCGCCACCGACTTTGTCCATTTTATTTACAAAAGCGATACGTGGAACATTATATTTATCGGCTTGTCTCCATACTGTTTCTGATTGTGGCTCTACACCCATCGCGCCGTCGAAAACGGCGACACCACCATCAAGTACACGCAAAGAACGTTCCACTTCTACGGTAAAATCTACGTGGCCCGGAGTGTCAATGATGTTAATTCTGTGTGGGTCTTGTGTTCCCGTTGGTGTCCAAAAACAGGTTGTACAAGCGGAAGTGATGGTAATACCTCTTTCCTGTTCCTGTTCCATCCAATCCATTTGGGCCGCGCCCTCATGCACCTCGCCGATTTTATGTGTCTTGCCTGTGTAAAAAAGAACACGTTCGGTTACGGTGGTTTTACCGGCATCGATATGCGCGATAATACCAATGTTACGCAGTTTGGAGAGGTCGTCGGCCATGGAGTGGGGGATTAAAATAAGTTAAAAATAGTGCTTGGAGATTATAGGTGTGGAGGCCGGTAAGTCAAGGATAAAGTTGACGTTGTGGAAGCGTAGTTAGTCGAGTTTTTTGAGAATTTGAAATAAAAATTCCTGATCTATGCGGAAGCCAATAGAGGGAAGATCATAAATCAGATCGCGGGTTTGAGTTTTTGTTAATTCGTGATTTTTATAGGCTCTTAGGATTATCCATAGAGTACCGTGTGGTTGTAAATTTTGTATTTTGGCGAATGAACGAGCCCGTCTGTCGTCTATTAAGATGTCTGGGATTTTTTGTTCGACCGCTAAATTAATAGCTTCTGTTTCACCTTTTTCCAGTGCGTTGCTGGTGATTTTGAAGTGTTTTGGTTTGAGAATTGTAATATTTTTTTTCTTTAAAAACCTGACAAGTTTGTCTTTTTCGGCTGATTCTTTTGCCAAAAGTTCTTCGTGTACGCCGGCCGGTATGAGTATTTGGTCTTTCGACAATAACTCCAGAAAGTTTAGTTTAGCCAGGAATATCATCGGAGAGCTGTTGGAGACCAGTTTCATTTATAGAATTTTAGTGTCATCTTCAAATTCTTCTTTGCCGTAATTTAGCGAGATTTGTTTCTCTTTTAAAAGATCAAGAGTGTCCCATTTATTCAGGTTTAACAGATCGCCAAGTTTTCCAAGCGAGATTTGGCCCTGCTTGTAATTCTCAATGGCTTCGGCTTGCTCAAATTCGGCCAAGCCTTTTAACAGAACTATTCTGATCAAGGAAGTCTTGTCCAGGTGCGACTTTTTACTGGCGCGTTCCAGCCTTTTGGCTAGATCTTCTTCGATGCGCGTGCTAAGTACTTTGGTCATGGTTGTCTTGTTTAATTAACTGTATACAGTTTAGCAGTTTTGTATACGGTGGTCAAGGGCTTGACTAAAAGGAAAAAGCTCGTAGAATGTGTTTCTATGGTTGACAAGCTTACAATACAGCCACCGGAACGAGACGACACGGAACCCTATTACTTACCACGATCCAAATTCCTGCCGGATAAACAGTCTTATGAAAGAATCCTCGAAACGCAGAATTTATCACTCGAAGCAAGAGCCTGCGCGTGGGACAATTTTGTATCGGGTAAATGTTCTGAAATCATAACAGGTGGCGCAGAGAAAAATCTCTGTGTCATCGTCTCGTGTATAATAGATGAAAAAGTGAGAGAATATATTGGTATACTCCGTTCCTGCATAGATGAATTACCGGCGGAACTAATGTGGCGGGCGCGCTCGCCAATCGCGGTTGATATCACACATATTGCGCAAAAAAATATTAGGGGACTCGCAGATATACATGACTCACAACATGGAATTCGTGTTGCTGTGACGCAGGTGTTGGGAAGTGATCCAGAAATGGCATTACCTTTGGACGGAGAATTTGACGCGGATGAGGGGGCCGTATTTTTTCACCGCGAAAATATCAATGGGACACTGGTACATGAATTGATGCACAAGCTCTCAACGCAACACGATCATCAAGGGAAACTCTTGATGTCGCGCTCCGACTGGATTGCTGTAATGCGTGCAAACGGCATCAGAGCATTGTTGGTGTTATCGGAAGAACAAAAAGGAAATTTGAGTAAAAACTGCCGCATGACGATCAACCCTACATCGGTGGATGAACTGCCGGAAGACCCGGATGAATTCCTGGCGGCATTGAGAAATGTATTTCAACATCGGGCTTTTTATGTGGCAAATTTTTTTGAAATCGTTGCATTCAGCGGACAAAACTTCGATTTAAGCGGCAAAAAAGTACCACCGTATTTCAAAAATCCGCTCCATGATTTGGAGGCTACACGCGCCATTCTCCGCCGCGGTTTACTGCGTATACCTTCGGCATCGCAAGGTGGCGAAGAATACGGCTACGAATTCAACGGCAAAAACTGGCAAAAATATACATTGGAACGAGATCATGATGACACACTTGAAACGTATTTGAAAAGAATGTTGTCATCAACGGATCAACTGCAGGATGAAAATTTTCTGAAACAGGTTATAGCGGAAGCCAATTTTCGCGCACGGGGCGAAATTTACTTTGCGCCGGGACGATTATCGGGAGAGGATCAAAAAAATATAATGGCCATGGCGAGAGAGGAAGGAATCGATTTGCAGAAACTGACGCAGCAATGGATTGTACAAAGTGCATTATTCAAACGCATAGCAGAATTGTATGAATTTCAAATATGTGAAAAAGTAACGATAAGAATGCCGCAAGGATTTGTTGCCATGACTAAACGCGGCTCAATAGTGATGGGATTTGCGCCGGATACCGAAGGAAAACGTAATTTGGCATATTACCGTCTTTCGGCAAGGAGTAAAAAATCGGGCATTCCAGCAATAATGATTGGCGTATTGGAAAAAGACGTATGCGTTGGTGAAAGACTGCGACTTCCGAGAGCAACAACATCGGAAGTGCGTCATTTGGTAAGTTTTGAATCGGGCCGCGCGGAAGCTGCGAGAACGATGGTACGCACGACAATGGGAGCTATGGCGAACATGCCTGGCCGGTGAAACACCGTACGCCGAGGCTGGATTTTCAATCAGTACTTCGCCAAATGGGCGAAGGCCTTGTTGGCTTCGGCCATTCTTACGGTGTCGTCTTTTTTCTTGATGGCGGCGCCGGCGTTGTTGGCAGCGTCCATCAATTCATTGGCGAGTTTTTGGCTCATTGGAGCGCCTTTTTTGCCGCGAGCTCCGCCGATTAACCAGCGGCAGGCAAGGGCCAGTTGACGTTCCGGTTTCACTTCACGAGGAATCTGGTAAACCGCGCCACCAATTCTTTTTGGCTTAACTTCCAAAGGAGGTTTTACGTTGTCTAAGGCTGTTTTGAAAATTTTCTCCGGATCGCTGTTAGTTTTTTTGCTGATGATTTTTAGTGTTTCATTGAAAATTCCGCGCGCGATGGATTTCTTGCCCTGCATCATAATATAATTGATGAACTTTTCTTGCATAGGGGATGATCCTTCGGGGATTTGTAGATGGCGGTTTTTCATTGATGTTTAAGTTGAGATTAAATTAGTTGTTGTAGGATATTCGCTTCGCGAATCTTAGATTTGCCCTTAGGCAAATCAGAAAAAGTATTCTACTTTTTCTTGGCCCCATACTTCGAGCGGCTTTTTTTTCTTCCCTGCACACCTTGGGTGTCTAGCAAGCCGCGCACGATGTGGTAACGAATACCCGGCAAGTCCTTGACGCGTCCTCCGCGAATGATTACTACCGAGTGCTCTTGAAGATTGTGTCCTTCGCCGGGGATGTAAGCGTTTACTTCCATGCCGTTGGTCAGTTTTACTTTGGCAATTTTGCGGAGAGCGGAGTTGGGTTTCTTGGGAGTCATTGTGGTCACCTTGGTGCAAACGCCACGCTTGATTGGTGAGTTCAATTTAATCTGGGCATTTTTCAAATGATTGAAGCCGTAAATCAAGGCCGGAGTTTTGCTCTTGTGTCTCGGATTACGTCTTGGTTTCCTGATTAATTGGTTGATTGTTGGCATTGCTGCGTCAATTTATAGTATGTTTTTAATTATTGCAAGATTAAATAACAGGTAGTAGTTTTTTGACCTCCAGCACTTCTTCGGGCTCCAGTTTGTTGGTCTGATCGTCTTTGGTTGTTAATTTATTTAGCTTGCGGAATGTTTCGCCGGCCGGGATCAATTTTCCGATGATGACGTTTTCCTTCAAGCCCTCAAGATTGTCGATGCGATTGGTGGTAGCGGCTTCAACCAGTACGCGAATGGTTTCCTGGAATGAAGCGGCTGAAAGCCAGCTGTCGGTATAAAGAGCGATTCTGGTAAGTCCGAGCAATAATCTTTCGCATTTGGCTTTTTTGGCTTTCTTAAGTTTTTCGTTAACTTGGTTGAACTTGATGATGTCCACGATCTCTCCCGGTAAAAATTCCGTATCACCGCTATCTATCACTCTTATTTTGGAAAGCATTTGGCGGGCGATGATTTCGATGTGTTTGTCATTGATGCTTTGACCTTGTGAAGCATAGATGCTTTGTACTTCGGTCATAATGTATTTCTGCACGGTGTATTCATCGGTCAAAAACATCAGGTCTTTCAAATCCAAATGTCCGGTGGTCAGGGCCTGGCCCTTTTTCACCATGGTATTGTCTTTGATTTTGATGGTTCTGGATGGAGGTACAACATAACTTTTCTTGATTTTGCCATCCGTGCGAATGACAATGCGGCCTTCTTCTATGGCAATCACTTTGCCTTCTTCGTTGCATTTCAGAGTGCCTTTTTGATTTTCTTCCTTGGCGATGATCATTTTTGGCTTAACATGATCACCAACTTTTACTATCGGTTTGATTTCGCCAATAAGAGTGTAGCCGATTTCCACCGTTTCGAGAGAAGTGACGGAAATTTCGGTAATTTTGCCATTTTGATGGACGTGAGTTTTGCCGTCTATTTCGGAAATTATGCCGGCATTTTTTGGTGTGCGGGCTTCAAAAAGTTCTTCAACACGAGTAAGACCCTGAGTAATATCTCCGCCTTCGGCCACACCACCCATGTGGAAGGTACGCATGGTGAGCTGAGTTCCGGGTTCACCGATACTTTGAGCGGCGATGATGCCCACGGCCGTGCCGATTTGCACTTCTTTGTTGGTGCCGAGATCTTTGCCGTAGCATTTTATACAAATACCGTTGAGGGTTTGACAGGTCATTACCGAGCGCACCACCACTTCATCAACTTTTTCGTCTTTAAATAATTTCAGCGTGGCCTTTTCGATGATGCTCCCTTTTTTGGCGATGACTTTGCCTTTTTTGTCCTTAACGTCTTCGGCTATAGTACGACCATAAATTCTGGTTTCAAATTTTTCACCGATTTGTTCGGATTCAGCTTTGGTAATTGTATGGAATTGAGTCGAGCCGCAATCTTCTTCACGAATTACCACGTCCTGATTGGCGTCAACCAAACGACGTGTCAGGTAACCGGCTTCGGCAGTTTTCAGGGCTGTGTCGGATTTGCCTTTACGTCCTCCGTGAGTGGCGATGAAGTATTCCAAAATTTTGAATCCTTCCTTGAGATTGGATTTAATTGGGAGCTCGATTGTTTTACCGGCCGGATTGGCTACGAGGCCTTTCATACCGCAGAGCTGCGTGATTTGTCCCCAGTTACCACGGGCGCCGGAATCGATCATGTAGAAAATATTGTTTTCTTCGTCGATGCTGCCGATCATTTTTGTAGTGATCTCGGATTTGGTCTTGGACCAAATTTTAATGGTGTGGTTGTATCTTTCATCTTCAGTAATCAGACCTTTCCAGAATTGGTTGTTGATTTGCTTTACAACTTCGGAAGCTTCTTCGATGATTTTTTCTTTTTCTTTTGGAACGATCATGTCGGCTTGACTGAAAGAAATACCGGAACGGGTGGCAAACTTGAAGCCGAGATCTTTCATGTTGTCCACGAGTAGAGCCGTTGGCTCAATGCCGAGATTTTCGAAGCAGTCGGTAACGATTTCGCTAAGTTTTTTCTTGCCGATATTTTCGTTGCAGTATGGTAATTCTTTGGGAACAAAACTGTTGAAAATCAGGCGGCCGAGAGTAGTTTCGATCAGTTCATTTTTGTGAACACATTTGATTGATGCCTGTAAATGAAGAAGGCCGTTTTGATAAGCGAGAATGGCATGTTCAATAGTTGGGAAAACCATGCCTTCGCCTTTAAGACCTTTGGTCAATTTAGTGAGATAATAACAGCCGAGAATCATGTCTTGAGTAGGAGTGATGATCGGTTCACCGGCGGACGGTTTGAGCAAATTTCTCTTGGAAAGCATGAGATTCTTGGCTTCCCATTGAGCATTTTTTGAGAGTGGAATATGGATAGCCATTTGATCTCCGTCGAAGTCCGCGTTGAAAGCGGCGCAAACCAGGGGATGCACTTGGATAGCCTTGCCCTCGATCAGCACGGGCTGGAAAGCCTGGATACCCAAGCGGTGAAGAGTCGGAGCACGATTCAAAAGTACATAGTGGTCCTTGGTAACCAATTCGAGAATATCCCAGACTTCTCTTTTGCCCATTTGGATAAGTTTTTCAGCGTTTTTGATGTTGTGGGCCAGGCCGTCTCGGATTAGCTGACCGATAATAAACGGTTTGAAAAGTTCCAAAGCCATAATTTTTGGAATACCGCATTGGTGAATTTTTAATTTAGGACCGATGATAATTACGGAACGACCGGAGTAATCCACGCGTTTACCAAGCAAGTTTTGGCGGAAGCGTCCCTGTTTTCCTTTTAACATGTCG
The DNA here is from genome assembly GCA_016235895.1 of Candidatus Peregrinibacteria bacterium. Lineage (GTDB taxonomy): Bacteria > Patescibacteriota > Gracilibacteria > UBA1369 > LOWO2-01-FULL-3 > JACRIB01. The sequence continues at coordinate 8,605 of JACRIB010000082.1, forward strand.
GAAAGTGAACGAAGTTTGCGTTTGTCGCCGGAGCTGAAAACGGTCTTGCCTTGGCGCGCGCTGTTGTTTAGAAGTGTGTCTACGGCTTCCTGCAACATACGTTTTTCATTTCTGCAAATAACTTCCGGAGCGCCGATGGACATCAGTCTCTTTAAGCGATTGTTTCTGTTGATAACACGGCGATACAAATCATTGAGGTCCGAAGCGGCAAAACGTCCGCCGTCGAGCTGTACCATCGGACGAAGATCCGGTGGAATGATCGGCAAAATAGTCATGATGAACCATTCCGGTTTGATGCCGGATTTCATCAAACTGCCGGCGAGTTTGATTCTTTTGATAATTTTTTTCTGCTTTTGGCCTACGCTGTTCTTGGATTCCTTCTTTAGTTTTTCAATTAAGGCTTCGAGGTTAATGTTGCCGATGATTTCGCGAATGGTTTCGGCGCCCGTGCCGGCCTTGAAAATGTGACCGAAGCGCAGAGACATGTTGCGGTAATCAAGCTCGGAATAGACTTTACCCACGGCCAATCTCTCGAGGGAATCTTTGCTGTCGTTGTGTTGAAAATCAAATTCTTCAATTTTGTGGCCGTACTCTTTTTCGAGATCGGTTTTAGCGTGCTTGGCGGTGTTTTTGTTTTCAATTTTTTCGATGTCCAAAGATTTCATTTTGAATTCTTCCTGAATTTTTTTCTTGTGATCTTTGAATTCGGCTTGAAGATCGATCAGGGCTTGTTCCTTGGCTTTCTGGTCGACTTCGGAAACAATGTATGCGGCAAAATAAACCACTTGTTCCAAAGTTTTTATCGGCAAATCGAGAAGTAGACCGATACGGCTTGGAGTGGAGCGCAGGAACCAAATGTGCGTTACCGGAACGGCTAATTTAATATGAGCCATTCTTTCGCGACGCACGGAAGACCTGGTGACTTCCACGCCGCATTTTTCACAAATCACGCCTTTGTAGCGAATTCTCTTGTATTTTCCGCAATAACATTCCCAGTTTTTGGTCGGACCGAATATTTTTTCGCAGAAAAGGCCGTCTCTTTCCGGCTTCTGGGTGCGATAATTGATGGTCTCCGGTTTTTTTACTTCGCCGTGTGACCAGGCCAGAATTTCTTCGGGAGAGGCAACGGAAAGGCTGATCGCGTTAAATTCATCCCTTTTGATATTTTTCGGGTCTTCGTATTGCTGTGGTGATTTTTGGTGAGAATGCTGGGCCATGGTTTATTGGTTAAGGGGACTGTATATAAGATTTAATTTTGAACTTTTTCGGATTTCGCGACTTCGTCGCATGCAATGCCTCGCTTGCGCTCGCGACAATGCCCACTTGCCTTTGGCTCGTGGCTATAGACCCAGATCTTCCGAAATTGCGTCATAGCTTGAGCTTGCGGCGGCTACCGGAGTCTCAACAGCTACAGGAGTGACCGAAATAGTATTTACTTCGGAGTGATGACGGGATTGACGCGAATTATTTGAGCCCTCTTCTTCCGGAACAAAATCTTCCTCGCTTTTGCTTTCGGAGCGTTCTCCGGCAGGTCTTTTCTCCAGACGAATCATGTCTTTCACCACAATTTCGGTTTTGAATTTCTTGATGCCTTCCGGGCTGTCCCAGCTGCGAGTTTTTAAATAACCTTCGATATAAATCAAATTACCTTTGTGCAAATATTTTTGGCATATTTCGGCCAGATGCGCCCAGGCCACACACTCGTGGAATTCGGCGGAATTATTGTGATCGCCGCTTTTCGTTGTCCACTCGCGGTTTGTGGCCATGCCGAAAGTTGTGACACTCTGGCCGTTGGGAGTTTGACGCATTTCAGGGTCTCTAGTCAGGTTGCCGATTAGGATTACTTTATTGATGCTGCGCATATGTTGTTGTTAGGGGATGATTAGGTGTCCCGACATTTCGTCGGGACGGTTTTCGTTGGTTAGCCGACTCGGCTACGCCTTGTCGGTGGCCATTTCGTTCTTAATGTTTTCTTTATTTATGCCTTCCAGCGCGCCGGCTTCACGCGAGGTGCCGCCGCTTTCCTGGTCAATTTCTTTTTTAATGTTGCCTGGAAGTTCCTCCCTTTCTTCAGGATCTTCCTTGAGATATTCGGCGTCTTCAAAATTAGTCGCGCGGCCTTGTTCGGTGGTCAAAAGTTTTACCGAAAGACCGAGGGATTGTAATTCTTTGGTAAGAACATTGAAGGATTCCGGAACGCGCGGTTTGCGGATCATTTCGCCTTTAACGATGGATTCATAAGCTTTTGAACGACCATAAACGTCATCGGATTTAATGGTGAGCATTTCCTGCAGAATGTGCGCGGCGCCATAAGCTTCTAGCGCCCACACCTCCATTTCTCCGAAACGTTGTCCGCCGTGTTGAGCCTTGCCTCCGAGTGGTTGCTGCGTAACGAGA
>JACRIB010000014.1 GCA_016235895.1 Candidatus Peregrinibacteria bacterium
AAACAGCCCATGGTGTAATTTACAGATTATAATTCCTCCCCGGGGAGGAACCTACAGATTGAGATTTTCCAAAGATTTTTACGAAATATTTTGTCAACAGCGTTTATTTTATAAAAACTGGGGTCTTTTTAGGGCAGCCTATTGACAGATTGAATGTTTTATGTTATCTTCAAAGGCTTAATTTTGTTTAAATATTGTGGTTAAATTGAATAATAAAACTTGTGTAATAAGAGGCGAGGAGGTGCGCTATCTTGGTAGTTTTGATGATGTTGCAAGAGGTAGGTATGTTAATGGAGGATTTGAAACTGTTGATGGTGTTAGATCGATGGTTGGTGTTGTCTGTAAAGATTGTTTGCCGGTTTTGAATTGTGCCGTGAATGCTCATTTTTTGGATGGTAGCGAAAAAAAGAAAAGGGCAGGAATCTTACGTGATATTAGGGATCCTGCTTTTGTTACAGCGGCTGTGCAGAATCATGCCAGACGTAGAGTGGAGATGTTGCTTGGTGATTTAGAAAATGATACTGATTGGGAGCAAGTGGTGCGGGAATTGAAGACCTTTTTAATGCATGGGTTGGATATAAATAATTTTGATGAAGGTCCTGAGCATGGCTTGGATCCAAAGAGGGCTTTGGCTTGCATGCTTGAGGAACAGAGAACTATGAAATTTATCAAAGGTTTGTATGGTGCCTTGGAGGCTTTGGATGAGGGACGTGAGGATATAGAGATGGTAGATGCTGGTTGTGGTCCCGTGCTGTTATTTGGTATTTTGGCTGCTTTAAGATCGGATAAAACTATGGTAACTTGTTTGGAAATCAATGAAGGTTCGGCAAGAATGGCGGTAAAGATTATTGAAAGATTAAGGCTTGAGAATAGGGTAAAAGTGGTGAATTGCGATGCCACTAAATATCAACATCCACGACCGATTGATCTTTTGGTTTCAGAAACAATGTATTCCGGTCTTACGGAAGAGCCGCAGGCTCAAATTTTTGGTAATTTGGCGCCGCAAGTTGTTGATGATGGAATTGTGATGCCGGAGAGCATAAGTGTGGAAGCCGGTTTGGTTTCTAAGGCTTTAGTAAGTTTGCATGGATCTAGATTTGCTATGCCGCAAATGGCTGAGGGATGTGTGTATTTTGCTCATGAGCCTGTGGAAGTTGCCAGACTGACGAGGAGTAATTTATTGAAAACCGTGGATGGAAGAATATCAACGCAGGGAGTAAGGCCCGGTGAATATTTGGTTGGGTTAAGATCGAAGATTCATGTACATGGTAATGTGACGGTGAGTGGTGGTGATTCTAGAATTTCGGCACCGGTTTTACCCCCGACGTATCTAAGAATTGCTGATAGAATTGCTGATACTGAAAATAATGTAAGAGTTAGATATACTCCCGGAGTTGCGGTGGAAAGTATTGTGCCTACGATTGAGTGATTTTGCCACATCTTCGGCGGGCAGCCTTTGGCTTTTGAGCGCACCGGGTAGGCGCTTGAGCGAGTGCTCTGTGGTAGCGCCACGGGGAATCGAACCCCGGTTTACGGGATGAAAACCCGCTGTCCTAACCATTAGACGATGGCGCCATGCGGAGTTAGTATAAGGATTGCCAAGGCCTTGTCAATCGGTGTCTATTTGCGAATTTTGTTGTCTTCCGGGGTGACGTAATTTTTTGTTTCGATTTTTTGCATTTCGAAAATTTGTTTGTTGTCCTGCAAATTCGTGAAAGAGTTGGAGTCGGTTACTTTGGTGGTGAGGTCGATGTTTTCATTTTTTAAATCTTTGTTTTCACTTTTTAGTTTTTGGAGAATATTGCCTTTTTGAGCCCCGCTATTGCTGATGAAAAGAAAGGCTATGGAAAGCACAAAAATCATTGTGCCAAGAGTGATGACCAGCATACGAATGGTTCTTTTGGTTTCGCTTTTGAGGGTTTCTTTGGTGTGAATTTTGCCGTGTTTTAGTTCGTAATCTATGAGGCTCATAGGTCTGGTGCGACTTGATGAAATTGAATTGGTATGACTCCTTCACTTGGTGGGGCCAGTTTGGCGAAAGCGGTTTTTGAGAGGTCCAGAACGCGGCCCGGTCCGAAAGGTCCGCGGTCACTGACTTTGACTTTTACCGATTTGCCGTTGGATAGATTGATCACTTCCACGATTGTGCCAAAAGGCAAAGTTTTGTGGGCGGTAAGCATTAAACTTTTGTCATAGCTGTCGTGATCTTTGGTTGGCAGGCCTTGATAATATGTGGCGTTGCCGAATTCGAAGCCTTCCTTGTTTTGCATTGTTCTGTAAATGATTTCGGCCAGATAGCCGCGGGTCATTTTTTGAGTTGGATTGATGGTGTTTTCGTCACTGATGTCGATGATTTCATGGACGCCGGCGTAGCTGGTGTATTTGCTGTACCAAGCGTCCGGCGCGGTGTCTTTGAAATTGACATCCAGGCCGTTGGCAAAATTTATTTGATCTTTGTTTATCGTATTTACCGATTCGAAGTACATTTTTAGAGCTTCCGCGAGATTGATGGTGACATCCGGTTTGAAGCTGCCATCTTTGTAACCGTCGATGATTTTTTGGTCTTTGGCGGCGACTAAATATGGCGTGTACCAGGCTTTTAAGGGAGTGTCGGTGAATGGAGCCTTAGCATCAGCCGCGCACCCCGCGCGGCATGGAGCCTTAGCATCAGCCGCGCACCCCGCGCGGCATGGAGCCTTGGCATCAGCCGTGCTTGGTTTTACTGGTGGATCTTTGAAAACTCCGCTGGCCAGAGTAAGCATTTTTAGGGCTTCGGCACGATTGATTTCTTTGTTTGGCTTGAAGCTGCCATCTTCGTAGCCCTCAATGATATTTTTTTCTTTTAAATGGGAAATGGCGACAAAGTAGGCGTTGCCTTCGCGTACATCGGTAAAGCTGTCCGCGGAAACAGTGGAGAGGTTTGTAGAGAGGAAGATAGGAATGAGTAACGTGGTGGCAAGTAGTTTGGTGTTACTCATGAGAATTTATGATTTAAGTTTAATAATCACGTGACGGTGGTCGCCGTCGCCTTCGCTGGAAGTTTCGATGTCGTCGAAGCCGGCACCCATGCAATAAAGATGGATTTTGCGGCGGAAATATGGTGACATGGCCGGTAGAATTTGTTTGCGGCCGGTCTTGCGCACCATCTCAACTTTTCGCTGGGTTAAAGCAATGACATTGTCTTCTTGACGTTTACGATAGTCGTCGATATCCACCAGAATATTGAATTTTTCGTTTTCAAATTTTTTCCAGACAAGTACCTTAAGCAAATGTTGCAAAGCCTGGATGTTTTCGCCGTGATAGCCGATTAAAAGGCTTGGTTCCACACTTTTTATATTCACCACGTAACTGTCTTTTTCGTCTTCATTGATCACGATTTTGGTATACTTGGTGCCTAATTTTTTGAGAATCTCTTCGAGAGTCTCATGTAATACGTCTTCAATATCCATATATTTAAGTTAGGAATATTACTTGGTTATCACTCTTACCGTCGGTTCATCGGGATCTTTTTTCTTGCCGCTCCTGTTCACAATAAGCTGCTGTATTATGCCATAAAAAGTTGTAGTTCCCCAGTAAATTCCTACACCGGCGGGCATGGAGACGGTAAAGATGGCCATTATTACGGGCATGATGTAAGTCATCATGCTGTTAGCGACCGCCATTTCGTTCTTTGGCTTGCTGCCATCGTTTTGTTGTTTTTTGCCCGCTTTTATGGAGGCCAATTTCATTTGAATAAATTGTAGACCGCCGATTACCAATGCCAGAATATAATTGTTGGCCGCGGTGAGATCCAGCGAGCTAAAGAATTTTACATTGATGTCACTGAGCGAAAAATTGTCATATTGGTTGTAAAGCATGTAAGTATTGTCCGGATTCAGGCCATTTTTGATGACGTAAAACAAGGCGATTATAAAGGGAAATTGCAGCAAAATTGGCAGACAGCTGCCGAGGGGACTGACCTTGGCTTCTTTCCATACGGCCATGGTTTCCATGGAGATTTTTTGCTGATCGCCTTTGTATTGTTCCTTGATTTTATTCAGGCGTGGTTGGAGTTCTTGCATGCGACGCTGAGATTTCATGGATTTTTGCGAAGGCACGAGCAGGATGGTGCGGATAATTATTGTTAGAAGGATGATGGCAATGCCGAGGTCGTGTCCGGGCGCTATGTAAGCCAGAAAAATGAGTCCGTTGTAAATAGGGCGATAGAAAAGTCCGGTAAATAATTGACGGAAAATACCTTCTTTTACCACCGTGAATTCGTTGGTGTTGAAAGTTTGTGGTTTGCCATCGACATTGGTGGTGAAGGAAATTTTGTAGCGACCCATTTCGCCGAATAGAGCGTTATTCCAATTGTCGTAAGCCACTTTTGTATCCTTGCCCGCTTCAATCTTTAGATCAGTGGTTTTGCCGCAATCCAATTTTGGTGCGGCGGTTTTTTGAACCAAGTTATTATTTTCAAAACGATAAACATCGAATGGTTCCTTTGGACATTCATTGGGAATGGTGATGGCTGTTTTGCTGTCATTGAGAATATCTACGGTAATGGTTTCTCTTCTGCTAAATTCGTTGGAAGTCGTAAGAAAAGTGATACTGCCCGGATTGGTGTTTAATTGTTCGGTTTTGCTTTGGAAGCTTTGAAAAATGTAATTTATGATCAAAAATATGATCAGAAAAGTAAGTATGTTTTTGAGAGTTTTGTTGAATTTATCCATGTATATTGTTTTTTATGTCCTCTTCCAGCGCTTTGTAAGAATTTTTGATAATGTTTTTTTTGGCGATAAGGATTGAATCCGTACCTGGGACATTCAGATTGAGCATGTTAAGTCGCAGAATTTCGTATATTTGTCGGCGCAGATGATTTCTTTTTACCGCTTTAGCATGCACTTTTTTGCTGATAATGGTGCGATAGCGACAGAAATCACTATTATTTTTTTTGTGCCTTATTATAAAGAACTTGGAGGTGTAAGAATCGCCCTTTTTCAGAATGTAATCAATAAATTGCCTGGGAATACGGTATTTTTGGGCCAGCATTATTTCTTGGAATGAATTGAAACGGTCAATCTTTTGCGACCTTTGGCGCGACGTCTGGCTAGCACGGGAGCTTTTCTGCTGCGGAATCCATGAGTTTTAAGACGACCGCGTTTTTTCAGTTTTTCTAACATATTGTGAAAATGATTAAAATAGAATTTAGCTCGGCGATTCTAGTCTAAAATATAAGCTAAAGTCAATTATAATTTAGCTTTCTATTGCCATTTTTGGCTTAGCCTAGTATATTTGGCCCAGTTATTATTTAGTATAAATTATGGCAGCACTTAAAGCAGGTTATGAGTTTTTGTTTGTTGGACGCGATGATAACAGTTTTTTGGAGAATTATGCCTACGATCTTTTCCAGGATCATGGCGAGAAAAGTGGACAAGTTTTCATAAATTTAGAGATTCAGAATAATCCGGTGGACGCGGAAGAGATTGCGCAGGCAATTTTTGAGACCATGCAAAAAGTATTTTTTGAGGATGTGGCCAGGGAGCCGTATGGCCGTTTTGAGGCTTCTTTAAAGGCTATTAATGGTGTACTGTCTCAATTTAAAGCGCAGAAAAGTTCCGGTTATATTGGAAATTTGAATATTATTGTGGCGGCGATCGTGGGTGACGAGTTGTTTTTGACTCAAACCGGTGACGCGGAGGCTTACCTCATTCGCAAGCGCTATGTGAGTATTGTGAGCGAAGGTTTGAATGAAGAAACCAGCGGTGAGGAGGTGTTTTCGACTATTGCCAATGGAAAAATCGAGCAAGGAGATATAGTTTTGTTTTCATCCACGAGACTCATTCGTTATATAGGAAGGAGTGATTTGGCTGAAGCGATTCATCGCAAAGATATCGCGCAGGCTTTGGCCAATGTTAGAGACATTATTTCAACGGAAATTTTGGGCAGAGTGGGGCTTACCGGTATTGCTTTTGCTCATGCCGCCGTGGAGGATTTGAAAACGGTTGCGGAGGGAGAGGATCATGTTTCACGAAGTATGTTGGAGGCGGATGAGGTCGGTGTGTCGGCTAAAGAGAACACTTTGACCGGTAAATTTTTGAGTATTTTCAAACGCGGTCCGGCCAGAAGAAGTTCCGGTTCGGGTATGGTGCGAGGAGTATTTTCAAATGTGGCTGATAGATTTGGTAATTTTAAAGAGAGTTTGATGGAAAAAGGAATGGGAAAGAACAAAATTTTGGCTTTGTTGGTGGGCGTGATTGTAGTTTTGGGAGTATTGGTTTTCTTTGCCAACAGTAATCGTGCGCAAAAGGAAGAATTACAAAAATTGGATCAAACTTTGACCGGCGTACAAGATAAATTGACTATGGCAGAGACTCAGAGCATAGCAAACAAACAAGCTGCCAAAGATACTTTGGACAAGGCTTATTTGGATGCGAAATCGGTGCTGGATTCCGGTTATTACAGAGATAAAGCGACGATTTACCTTTTGCAGATTGAAGAAACTCGTGACAAATTGGATAACGTGAATCGTATTAACAATCCTAAGGTTATCGCTGATTTGGCGACGAAGAGATCGGACGTTAATGCTTTGGGTTTTGTGAATTTGAGTGATAGAGTTTTCGTTTACGAATACAATGCTTTGTATGAATTGGTTTTGGACCAAATTCAACAGCCGATCACTGTCGATAAAGATGAATCGATAATTGCGGCGGCCGGTTTTGATGATCAGAAATCCATTGTTTTCCTGACAAAAGCGGGCAAATTGATTCAATATAAGGATGGTAATATGAGTTTTATGGATACCGATGACGGCTCTTTTCACAAGGGTTCGGCGCTTACGACTTGGAGTAATAAAGTTTATCTTTTGGACGTGGCGGCTAATCAAATTTGGAAATATGCTTACAAGGGCAGTAATGGTAAATTTGGTAAGGCTGAGGGTTATGTGACGGATAAGACCGATGTTGCCAAGACCCAGGATTTCGCCATTGATTCCAATGTTTATTTGTTACAGGCCAATGGAGATATTTTGAAATTGTATGGTGGTACCAAGGTGCAATTTTATGTCAATAATGCGCCATTTAATAATCTGGTTGATCCACGAGTGATTTACACAAATGAGAAACTGGCGCAGGTTTATGTGTTGGATGGAAAAGCGGCCAGAGTTTTGGTTTATGACAAAGATAACAAGACCGGAAATATCAATTACAAATCGCAGTATTTATTCTCCGGTGTGGGTGATTTGCGTGATTTGTATGTAAATCCGGACAGCAAAAAATTGTATGTGCTGACCAAGACGAAGGTGTTGGAGCAGGATTTATAAGAATTCCATTGTTTCCATAGCGATCTGTTTTTCTTCGTTCGTTGGTATGACAAAGACGTTTTTGAGGTGGAGGAATTTGAGGTAGGCGAGGACTTTGTCGCGCACATAGAAGGCATGTTCGCCGATGCCGCCGGTAAAAACGAGGGCGTCGATGCCTTGTAATGCTGCGGCGAAGGCTCCGCAGGTTTTGGCGATTTGGTAGGCCAGGATTTCGATTGCGACAAGCGCTTTTTTGTTGTTTTTTTGACAGGCTTGGTGGATGTCGCGCATGTCCGAGCTTACTTGAGAAAGTGCGAGGAGGCCGGATTTATGGTTGAGAATTTCGTCGATTTTTTGTGGTGTAATTTTTAGTTTATTGGCGAGATGGAGAATGATTCCAGGATCGATTGAACCGCTGCGCGTGCCCATCGGTAGTCCTTCCATGGGAGTGAAACCCATGCTGGTATCGATGCATTTTCCGCTTATGCTGGCGGTGATGGAGGAACCATTGCCGAGGTGGCAGGAAATAATTTTTGGCGATTTAAGTGATGGTGAAGATTTTTTTAAAATTTTCAGGGCTTCGTTAGTGACGTATTTGTGGCTGGTTCCGTGGAAGCCGTAGCGGCGGATTTGGTATTTTTTGTAGAATATTTCTGGAATGGCATAGAGATAGGCTTTTTCCGGCATAGTTTGATGGAAGGCGGTGTCGAAAACGGCAATTTGTTTGGTTTTTGGCAAGAGTTTTTGGCAAGCGTGGATAGAGGCGAGGTTTGCCGGATTGTGAAGTGGGGCGAGGGAGGATAGTTTGGTGATTTCTTGGAGAATTTTGTTGTTGATGATGGTGGATTTTGTATACTTTTCTGCGCCATGAACGACGCGGTGACCGACAGCTGCAATTTCATTAAAGCTAGCGATTTTTTTTGTTTTTAATAAATTTTCCAAAATTAATTTTACCCCTTGTTCGTGATGTTTGATGTGGCACGTCTTGGAATTAAATTTGCAGCTTTTTAAACCGATACCGTCGATTAAGCCTTTAGCTAGGGGAATCGGTGATTTACCAGTTATGCTGAATAATGTTGATTTGATTGATGATGAGCCGGAATTTATGACTAGGATTTTCATTCAATTACTTTATAAACCGGTGCGCCGACGGTTGGTTTTTGGTAAACCTTTAAGCCGATTTCGCTGCCGGTCGTGGCTAAATTGATATCTTTGCGATCAATTTGCATGGATTTTACTTCCTGTTCAAAAAGGCCGTCCTGTTTTTCAAAAATAATATTGTTACCGGTGCGAATCGGGCTGGTGACGCGAATGATTGCTACTTCAATTTTGTCGAAATAGCCCTCGCAGATGCCACAAGTTTTCATTTCACGAAATTCGGATTTTTTGGGGGCGGGGGCATCGTTGAAAGGATTTGGGAAAAGTTCTTGGGAGGGAAGGACGTTGGTTTGGATAGGAATTTCATCGAAAGTTGGGGAGGAGCTGTAAGTTCGCGGTACTCTTTTTTTTGCTTGGCGTTTTTTGTGAGATTTTTTTTGAGCATTTTGAGCTCGATCCAGGGCTGTTTCGAGATATGCAGGTTTTTTGCGTGCTTTAGCATTGATACTGCGTTTTCTTTGATAGGCCGGAATGTTGATTGGATCTGGTTCTTCCATATATTAATTATTTTAGGGAGTGTTGACATTCGCAAACTGTAAATGCGGCTACACTGACAATGTCTTGCCAGCTGCAACCGCGAGATAATTTGTTTACAGGTTTTTTTAATCCTTGCAAAAGTGGTCCGATGGCTTTTGCTTTTGCCAATCTTTCCACTAATTTATAGGCGATGTTTGCGGCTTGCAGATCAGGAAAAATCAACACATTGGCCTCGCCTTTTAGTGGTGAATTGGGACATTTTCGCTTGGCAACTTGTGGTACCAAGGCCGCGTCTACTTGCAATTCACCATCTGCCAGCAAGTCCGGTCGGCGATCTTTCAGCATTGCTACTGCTTCGGTCACTTTGTCGACCAAAGGATGTTTGGCAGAGCCTTTGGTGGAGAATGAAAGCAATGCTATTTTTGGCTTCAATCCAAACATTTTTGCGGTTTCAGCCGTGTCGATGGCGATGTCTACAAGATCATGGGCGTCTGGTTCTATAGTTATAGCAGCGTCGGCGAAAAGCAGTGGTTTTTTGTGTAAAACCATGAAAAATATGCCGGAAACTTTGTGGAATTTTTCGCGTGTTTTGATAATTTGCAACACGGGACGAATGGAATCTCCAGTGGGATGTGTGGCTCCGGTGATCATGCCGTCGGCGTCGCCAAGCTGGATCATAATGGTGCCAAAATAGTTTGGGTCTTTGATTAGATTATGTGCTTCTTTTGGCTTGAGGCCTTTGTCTTTGCGTAGTGCGTATAGGGCTTCGCTATATTTTTTTACCAGCGATTTCTTTGATGGATCGACGATTTTTACTTTGCTCCAATCCATTTTTATTTTTAATTTTTTACAAAGTTTTTTTATCGTTTCGCTGTGACCGATTAGAATCGGGTAGGCGAATTTTTCGCTCACTATTTTTGCAACTGCCACTAAAATTCTTGCGTCGTTCGTTTCAGGAAAAACGATATTTTTTGGGTCTTTGAGAGCCAGGGATTTCACTTTGCGCAAAAAATTTTGCATGGATTGGAGGGACGAGGAAAATTAAGTCTATTATATCTTATTTTTGGATTTTTTCAATTTTCTATAAAAATTTTGCCAAAAAAGTTGTCCAAAAAATCGAATAATGCTCAAATAACTGGTTGGTTTGCTGGAAATTTTCATTTTATTTTTACGCACTGCTTCGATAAATGATCGTGGGTCTTTTTTGGCTTCTACAAATGTAAAACCATTGTCGAGGTGAGAAAGAATATGGCAGTCAGAAGTGGCGATCAAGGGTTTATTGAATTTTTTGGCCAACTCGATAGCTTTTTTATTATAGTTTTTTGTTTTTGTGTAGGCCCAGGAAATTTCGATGGCGTCGAAAAGCGCAATATTATCAGTTAAATCCTTTTTTAAACATTCATTTGTAGGGAAAAAAGGATGAGGAGCGATGATTAGGGTGTCACAATGATTTTGTCGATAGTTTGAGAGTTTTTTGAAATTATTCACATTCAAAATATCAGCATGAGCGTTGATAGCGAGAATATGTTTACCATTAATTTCAAATTCGATACCCGGCAATAATAAAATTCTTTTTTTTGCCGCGTATTTTTGCAATTTTTTGTTAAACAAAAGTCTGCGATGCAGAGTGATGCAAAGTACATCGTAATCCAGTCTTTTGGCCTCATCTATAAGCTTTTTCGGGCTATAATTAATATGATCAACAGGATCGCCGTAACAGTGGCAGTGGAGTTGTATTTTTAACATTGGAATTTATTTTTTTGTGTCAGCGTCGGTAGACGTTACTTTTTGAATGGCATCGCCGGCTTCTTGAATTTTTTTGGCGGCGTTTTGGATATCGTTTACTTTTTGCATTGTTGTGTCGCCGACTTTTTTTGCTTCGGCCGCGGCATTATCATAAGATTTTTTGGTATCGTCAATGACCTGATTGCAGCCGGAGAGTAGTATCAAAAAAATGCTAAACAAAACTAGCAGTACTGGTTGACTTTTTTTGTTCATTTTTCGTTTGGAAATAGTTTTTCAAAGTCACCATCAAAGCGATTCAAAAAATTTTTTAAATCGAGGATATCATTTGAGGAAATTTTGTTGGGACGGAATTCCGTTTCGGCCGTAAGTACTACGGTCATGATGCTGGAAACATGGCATTTTTCACAATGTAATTCAAAAAGCCCTTCAGTTTTTGTGGTGGCGATTATATTGATATTATCTATTTTGTATGGTCCGCGGCAATGCAGACAAGTGGTGGTTTTTGTCAGATGATTGAGTGTATTTTTGATTTCCGAGAATCTCATTTCAGATTTTGTTAGCTGCTAATTCAATTCTTTTTAGGGTTTCTTCTTTGCCCAGTACCCAGGCGAGTTCGAAGACTCCGGGTGAGAATTCCAGGCCGCTTAATGCGGCACGAAGAGGCCAAAAAATCTGGCCATTTTTCACTCCAAGACGTGAAACCGTTTTCATCAGTGTTTCCCGGAGAGTTTGCAGATTCCAATTTTCAAGTTTTTCAAGGTCCTCTTTGCCGGCTTTCAATGAAGCCGCTGCCCGATTCAAGTCTACTCCCATTTTAACATGAGTCAATAATTCTTGCGGGTAGTCGGAAAGTCTGAAATAGAAGTTGAGATGGGCGAGAGTTTCCTTCGGATCCTTGAGAATTTTTTCTTCTATCGTGACCAATGCTTTTAAGAGTTTGCTCTCATCACTGGAATACTCTTTTGGTAATAAATTGTTACACATTGCGAGCAGTTTTTTGCCGCGAGTTGTGATAAATTCTTTTTCATTTTCCGGCTTGCTGAAGACAAAATTTAATTGATCTTTGCGTCCGGAAGTGATGTTGACTTGCGGGTCGATTTCTTTGGCAATTTTTTCAAGTTCGAGATTGAACAGGCGTTTTTTCCAGCGCCAGTTGAACCAGTCCAGTTTTTCAAGATTGAAAATTGCCCCGGCTTTGTGCACTTTTTCGATGGAAAAAGCTTCTTCCAGTTCTTCTAAGCTAAAAATTTCGGCTTCTTCGCCGCCACCAGGATTCCAGCCGAGGAAAGCCACGAAATTGATGATGGCCTCTTTCAAATAACCTTTTTTGATGTAATCTTCCACGGAAACGTCGCCTTGTCGCTTGCTCAATTTACTGCGATCAGCATTTAAAAGTAGTGGCAGATGGGCAAATTCCGGCGGTTGCCAGCCAAAAGCCTTATAAAGTGCGATGTGTTTTGGTGTCGAAGGAAGCCATTCTTCACCGCGAATGACGTGGGTGATTTCCATCAAATGATCGTCCACCACATTGGCGAGATGATAAGTAGGAAAGCCATCGGATTTCATCAAAACCTGGTCGTCGATGGTCTTGCCGTCAAATTGTACATTGCCACGGATCAAATCTTTAAATTTAATCAATTCGTAGGGCATTTTTTGGCGGACGACAAATTTTTCACCGGCTTTGGTTTTTTCCTGAATTTCCGACTCCGGCAGATCAAGGCACTTGCGATCGTACATTGGTGCCATCTTCATTTTTGTCTGATTTTCGCGCATTTCATCGAGGCGTTCTTTGGTGCAGAAACAACGATAGGCCTGGCCGGAATCGATTAGTTTTTGCACATGTTCGCGATAAATTTCGGTACGTTGAGACTGAATATATGGCCCTTCATCGTAGGAGATGCCTACCCAAGCCAGAGTGTCTATTAGATTTTCCAGCGCGCCTTCTACGAATCTTTCGCGATCGGTGTCCTCGATGCGCAGCAAAAATCGTCCTTTATTTTTTTTGGCAAAAAGATAGCAATATAGCGCTGTGCGCAGCCCTCCTACATGGAGGTAACCGGTCGGTGACGGGGCGAAACGAGTTCTAATCATGGGCAGAGTATACAGAAATATTTTTCGCTAATAAATAGCCAAGTAAAAAGTAGAGTAGAATGTTGCTGGAGGTGATGGAGAAATTTACAGCATGGAAAATTGTGATGCCGGTTTGGTTGTCGAGAGTGTAAAAGTTTTGCCTTTCAATGGTGATCTCACAAAGCAAAAATTCCTTTATGAATACAAATCCAAGCCTTTAAAAGATATTGTTTTTCAGATGCTGAAATTCAGTAAAAATAATTATGCCGAGACGTTGGTGAGGACTTTGGGGCATGAAGTTGGAACTGGTGGAAGTCAGGCTGATGGAGTGAGTGTTTTGAATGATTTTTTTGCGGAAATCGGCTTGGATGAGGGTGAAGTCAGTGCTTTTGATGGTTCGGGTTTGTCGCCGTCTACGCGGGTGACGGGAGAGGCTATTTTGAAATTGTTTGATTTTGTCGATCAGCAAAGTTGGAAAGATATTTTCTGGAATTCTTTGCCGGAATCGCAAAAAGATGGAACGTTGAAATACCGTTTTGACACTGCCGGATTGAAACATCAGGTTCTTGGTAAAACCGGAACTCATGAATTTTCCTCCAGTCTTTCCGGAAAAATTTTGAAGGATGTAGATGGTGGCAAAAATATTCTTTTCAGTATTCATGTTTACAATCATCCGTTTACGACGGAGGAGAGTGTGGTCAGGGTGCGCCCGATCATTGATAAGATCGTTGCTTTGCTGGATCAGCAGTTTTAAATTCGGGATTGTCCCCAGCCCTAGTCAAAAAAAGCTTTTTTCGGTATATTCTTGTAGTCTAATAATTCTCTAAGTTCCACAAATGGGCAGGAGACACAGAAGAAGGCGCGCGTCCATGACTATTAAGGTCAAGCCGTCGGTGGCCAAAGAAATTTGGGCAATTATATATTTGGTTCTTGGCATTATTTCCGCCATGAGTCTCAAAAGTGATTTTGCGTTGCCCGGTACCGGATTAATTTTTGATTTATTGGCTCCGGTTTTTGGGTGGGGCGTGTTTTTGGTACCGGTGGTGTTTTTTATGATCTCGGGAATTTTGTTTTTTTCTAAAAAAGTTAATTTTGGAACGGCGCGACTTGTGGGTTTGGTGATCATGCTTATTTCGGCTTTGAGTGTCATTCATTTATCAGTTCCGGCGGATAGGATTCATAATTACGCGGCGCTGGGAAAGTATGGTGGTTACGTTGGTTTTGTGACAAATTTTTTAGTTTTGGAAGTTTTAGGCGTGGGTAGAATGACGGCGACGATTATTTTCGTGGCCACTTTTTTGATTTCTTTAATGTTGGTTTTCGAGCTTTCTTTGCGGGAAATTTTGAGTTTGATCATCCCGCAAATTAAAATTGAAATGGTCAAAGAGTCGAAACGAAAATTGGATCCGCCGACCAGAGGACTTTTTGGTTTTGGCTTTGGGGGGAGGAAGGATGATGTGAAAGTTGGTGAGGAGGAAATGCCGGAAATCATGATTCGTAAATCGCATATTTCCGGCGGGCAAAAACTGAAAAATGGTGGAGTCATTTTTGGCGAAGAGAGCGATATGAAAGAAGAAGAAAATGATGAAGACAAGCCGAAAATTGTTATTAATGAGGATAGAGCCAAGGAGGTGGAGGCCGAGCTTTCGGAAAGTGAAAAAGAGACGGAAGAGGAAGATTATGAGTGGGAATTCCCTTCGCTGGATTTATTGAAAAGCGGGGATAGCAATGTGACCGTGGATGATAGTATGCTGATGGCTGATGCCGATAAAATCAAGAAAAAATTATCGCAATTTGGGATTGAGGTGACGATGCACGAGGTGAATGTGGGGCCGACGGTTATTCAGTATACTTTGAAGCCGCATGAAGGCGTGAAATTGTCGAAAATTACCGCGTTGAAAAATGATCTTGCTTTGGCTTTGGCGGCGGAAAGAATCCGTATTGAGGCGCCGATTCCGGGCAAATCTTTGGTAGGAATTGAGGTGCCGAGTGAGAAGCGGGCGACTGTTTATTTGCGGGAGATTTTGGAGTCGGCTGAATTTGCCGAGGCTAAGTCTAAATTGAGTTTGCCATTGGGTAGAGATGTTGCCGGTAAGCCGATTATTGGCAATTTGGAACTCATGCCGCATCTCTTGATTGCTGGCGCGACCGGTAGTGGAAAATCAGTGGCGATGAATGTATTTTTGACTTCTTTGTTGTATCAAAATTCGCCGCGAGATTTGAAATTGATCATGATTGATCCAAAACGCGTGGAGCTGAATTCTTACAATAGTATTCCGCATTTGCTTACACCGGTGATACAGGATCCGGAAAAGGCGGCGATTTCTTTGCGTTGGCTGGTAGCGGAAATGGTGCGTAGATATAGCGAATTGTCGCATCATCGTGTGCGAAATATTGGTGAATTTAATGACATGAGTGGCGTTAATAAATTGCCGCGGATCATAGTGGTGATTGATGAGTTGGCGGATTTGATGATGGCGGCGGGCAAGGAAGTGGAGGCATCGATTTGTCGTATCGCGCAGATGGCGCGCGCGGTTGGCATACATCTTATTATCGCTACACAGAGGCCTTCCGTTGATGTCATCACAGGGTTGATTAAGGCCAATATTCCTTCCAGAATTTCTTTTGCGGTGAGCAGTTCGATTGATTCCAGAACTATTTTGGATGGCATTGGTGCGGAAGATTTGCTTGGTCGCGGCGACATGCTTTATTTGCCGCCTGGCATGAACAAGCCCGTGCGTATTCAGGGAATTTATGTTTCCACGGAAGAAATTGAGCGCGTGACAAATCGTGTGAAGCTTACGATTGAGCCAAAATATGACGAGGCGATTACTTCATTCGAAACTGCAAAACAGAATCTTGTGGGTGTGCCGAATTCGAAGATTAGTCCAGGGGATGCGGATGGAGAGGGAGATGATATGTATGAAGAGGCTTTTCAGCTGGTAGTTCAAACGCGCAAAGCTTCAGCGTCGTTATTACAAAGACATTTGAAATTGGGCTACGCGCGTGCAGCCCGTTTAATAGATCTGCTTGAGAAAAATGGCGTAGTAGGTCCGGCCAATGGAGCCAAGCCGAGAAGGATTTTGGTGGAATAGAGGTAAAATTTTTTTATGCAAGAAAAAGGTGGTGAACATTTAGATGCACAGAAAAAGCCTTTGCCGAGGTTCGAAGATTTATCTGATTGGCTTTTAATGCTTTCTTTGAAGGAGTTTAAGTCTTCGACTTTTCGTCGCGAAGTTAAGGCTGCGGAGAAAGCTTTGGAAAAAGTTAGGATGTTAAGAAAGAAAGGCAGGCCGAAAAGGATCAGAAAAAATGCAGAAAAACTTATCACAAAACTGCTTTTTGAGACGGAAAAACATCTAGTTAAAGCGGAAGCACTGGGGCAGCGGCAAAAGGTGGAATTTGCTCGAGAAATAGAGAGTTTTAAAACTGGCAAATATAAAAATCCTAAAAAAACTGCTGAAAAAGACTCGCACCCCGAAAGTGTAGATTGGGCTGAGGTGGATATAATCTGGCATACCAAAGATAAGCAGCTAAAGTCATGGTATGTAGACAAAAAAGATGGAGCTGGGACGTTTCTTCGAAAGCGGGATGATATTAAATTATTTGGTTTTGATTCCTTGAAGGATTCTTTACGATTTGAAAAAGTTGTTCAGATTATTTCTCAAATTGCCAATATGTCCAACCCCTCTTACGAATCTTTTAAAGTGATTGCCGATAAATATTCTGACGATTTCGTGTATGGACATGAAGGTGCGTTGAACCTTATTTTGGCGATGCAAAGGCATTTTCCAAAAAAAGAAAAGAGTGATTCGTTTGGAAGAATTGATATTTTTTTGGTAAAAGATCAAAGGTGATTTTTGCTACTTCGTCTGAAATCCTTCCAGCGAGTTTTTGAGGTAGCTCAGGCCGGCGAAGTAGATGACTGTGCCGAGGATGAGGGCGATGAGCATGCTCCAGGCGATTATGCGAAGTTTGGTGCCTGGGACTTTGTAGTAAAAAATGGCTGTAATTAAGGCGGCGCAGATGATGAGTCCGATCCAGATGCCGGGGATTTCAAAAACCTTTACGGTGATGGCAAAAATCAGGCTGGTGGCAAAAACGCCGAAAAGTATTAGGGTCAGGCGGGTGAGAAAATTGGGAGGGCGGATTTCGTGGGTGGTGAGGATAGGGTCCATGGGGATTATTTAATTTAGGCTTTCTAGTAAGTTGAAAATTTTTATTTTTAATTCTGGTAGTTCTTTTTTGATAATGTTCCAGATCATTATAAAGTCTATACCAAAATATTCGTGGCTCATTACATCTCTTGTGCCAGCCATTAATTTCCAGGGGATTTCGGGATATTTTTTTCTAAATTCTTCTGGTAAGTTTTTCGTCGCCTCTCCAATTATTTCTAATCTTCTTACAACTGCGTCTTGAAGTTGGCTATTTTTTGAAAATTGTTCGTATGAAAAAGAAGCAATATATTTTTCTATATGATTTATACTATTGTTGATGTGTTCTAAAAAGACCTTAGGTTCTTTTTTCATAAATTATTTTTTGCTCTTCGAGTATTTTGGCTTTAAGGAAAGGATGAATTCCGTTATAGCTCACAAGATCGATTCTTTTGTTTAATTTTTCTTCCAGTGCAAATTTAAGTTCTAGAAAGTCGAATAGGCTTTTATTTTTCTTTAGCTTTACCAAGAAATCCACATCGCTGTTTTTTTTATTATCACCGCGAGCAAACGAACCAAAAACGGCGGCTTTTAATACTCCTTGGCTTTTAAAAATCGGGAGAGCTTGTTTTTTTATTGCTGCTATTGTCATGGTTCAAGTATAGCAAATGCAGAAGCTGAAATCAAAATGCCTCACACTACCTGTTTGTTGCTCGTTCAGGCCGCTCCGAGGCGGGGAGTTCTATGAGTTTTGCCTTGAGCAAGCCGTTTTGATTTTCGCCTTATACATTAGTGATTATTTAAAATAATTTATGCCATTGCGGAAAATTTGCAGGCCGGCGCCTTCGGTGGGGAAGCGTAAGTTGGCGAAAATATCTTTCGAGTCTGTCTTCGCATTTTTTGCTAAATATTCTCTCAGAATTTTTTCTTTTTTCAGTTCCCAGCCGTCTTCATTGGTCCAGGAATTGAAGCGTTCGGGGTGGGGCATCATGGCGAAAACTTTGCCGGTTTCGTCGCAGATACCCGTGATATCTTCCATCGCGCCGTTTGGATTGGCGGGAAATTTATTGTTTGCCGGCGTGCCGTCTTCGTTTACAAATTTGAAAACAATTTGATCGTTTTTTTTCATTTTTTCCAGCGTTGACGGTTCCACATAAAAATTTCCTTCGCCGTGGGAAACCGGTAGATGTATTATGTCGATATTGCGTGTCCAGATGCACTTTTTTGAGATATTTTTAATGTAAATCCAGTGGCATTCGAGTGACACGTGTACGTTGCGCATGAGCGCGGCCTGGCGCTCCCCATATTTCATGTCTGTCGCGGGAATAAGACCGAGGTTGGCCATAATTTGCATACCGTTGCAGATGCCGATGACGAGTTTGTCTTGTTTTAGGAAGGTCAGGAAGTCGTCTTTTAAATTGTTGCGAATTTTGTTGGCGAGAGCATTGCCGGAACCGGTGTCGTCGCCGTAGGAAAAACCGCCGGGGAAAGCGATGATTTGGTAGTTGGAAAGTTTTTTGGCGGAGGAGATCAGATCATTGATGTGCACAATTTCCGCCTCGCCGCCTGCCCAATTAAAACACTTCGCGGTTTCTTCTTCGCAGTTGATGCCGTAGCCGGTGATGACGAGAATTTTTGGTTTCATGATTTCTATTTAATGTTCTTTGGATGAGAGAGTACTTGACGTGAATGGTCTTTGTTTTGTGATTCTCCGCCGTCGGGACTTTTTAATCTGTTAATTCTGACAAGTCGGGAGAGTCAATTTATTCAGAAAATCTGTTAAAAGTTTTGCGGTAATATTGATCGAGTGTGGCGATATTGGTTTTTAAAATAATTTTTGAGGGGTTGTCGCCGTTGTTGGTTTTTATTACAAAATTTTGATTGTTGGTTGTTTTTCCGAGTAAGGCAAAGGGTACATTTGCAAAATGTTTTTCGAATTCGGCTTGGCGTTTGGGGTCGATGGTAACGACGAAGCGGGATTGGGATTCGGAGAAGAGTAGATGGTCGAGGCGTGTCGGCGGAAATTTGTTTTTTGTCGAAAAATTGGAGTTTAATAGGTTTGGGGCGTCCCGAGAATTCGAGTTAAAACCTGGAACTTTAGAGATGTCAATTTCCATGCCCATCCGTCCTGCGATGGCTTTTTTGGCCAAAGTTATTCCTAGGCCACCAAATTGTGGGCTTAGTGCTGAGGAAATTAGGCGCTTCTCGACGGCGCTGCGGAAGGTGCGATAAAGTTTGATGGCGGATTTGGCGTCGACTTTTGGAACGGAGTTGCCGATGAAAGTCTCACCGGGGATAACTTTTGTGATAACTTTTGGCGCGTTCTCGGGAACGGATTTTGCCAAATCTTTTTGGTATTGAAAATATTCGCTCCCGCCCAGTTCGTCTTTAGTTTCTCCCAAAATATAAATTAAATCGCCGGGAAATTTTGGATCGAGAGAAACGGCTAGGGTAAGGTCATCCAGCACGCCAAGTGAGGAAATTAAAAGTGTGGGGGAAACGGAAATTTTTACGGCTTTGCCTTGCGCGTCAAATCCTTTGAAGTCATTAAACATTGAATCTTTGCCGGAAATATATGGCGTGCCATAAGCAACTGCGTAGTCATAAACGGCTTCGCAAGCGGCTTTTAGCTGGCCTAATCTTTCCGGTTCATTCGAGCTGCACCAGCAGAAATTGTCCATCAAGGCCAGGTGATCAAGCGTGCCGCCGATGGCGATCACATTGCGCACTGCCGTGTCGATGGCGCAAGCGGCCATGTGATAAGTGTCGATTTCGGAATAAATTGGATTCAAGCCCTGCGAACAAATTACACCGCGGGTGCTTTCCGGAAATGGCTTGGTGACTGAGGCAACGCCGTTTACGCGGCCGCGACCTTGCAGCGGTTTTATGATCGTGCCACCTTGTACGTTGTGGTCGTATTGAGTGCTGATGAATTCGTAGCTGCAGATGTTTGGGCGGGCGAGCACGTTGAGCAGAGTTTGAGTGAGGTCTGCGGGCTCTGGAAAATCCGGTTCCGGATTGCGTTTGTGATTTGGTAAATCTTCAATTCTTGTGTAAGTAGTTTTTAAAGATTTTCTTGGCAGACCTTCATGCAGAAAATCCATCGCCAGGTCCATGATTTTTTCGTCATTAAATTTTACGACACATCTACCATCATCGGTAAATTCACCGATAACCGTCGATTCTACGTCGCGCTTGGCCATTAATTCTTCAAATTCTGTCAGTTTTTCCGATGGAACGGCGAGGGTCATTCTTTCCTGTGATTCGCTGATCCAGATTTGCCAGGGCGAAAGGTTGGGATATTTCGTGGGAACTTTTTCGAGATTTACGAGGCATCCGCCGCATTCCTTAGCCATTTCTGGTACGGAACAGGAGATGCCGCCGGCGCCGTTATCGGTGATGCTATGGTAAAGTTCGCGATCACGAGCTTCTTTTACGATTGCGTCGGAGAATTTTTTCTGGGTAATCGGGTCGCCGATTTGTACGGCTGTTGCGGGACTTCCTGAGCTCAAAGCTTCCGAGGAAAATGTCGCGCCGTGAATTCCGTCCATGCCCACGCGTCCGCCGATTACTACGATTTTATCACCTTTTTCGGCTTTCTTTTCCCAACTGTTTTTGCCGTTAATTTTTCGCGGAATGAGTCCTATTGTTCCCACAAAAATCAGTGGTTTGCCCTTGTATCCATCATGAAAATAAACAAAACCTTGCGGGGTCGGGATGCCGCTGCAATTGCCGCCGGCGTTGACTCCTTCGATCACGCCTTCGAGAATTCTGTGAGGGGGGAGAGCGGCATTGGTGAGCTTGGCGTCGCGATAAATAGGTTCCTTGTCAAAAGGGTTGCCAACACAAAAACCATATTTATTGATGATCGGTTTGGCACCTTTGCCAAAGCCGAGGCAGTCGCGATTTACGCCGATGATTCCGGTGATCGCGCCGCCGAATGGATCGAGGGCGGAAGGGCTGTTGTGGGTTTCGGCTTTGTCGGTAATTATCCAGTTTTCATCGAAAATAATTCCGCCGGCATTGTCGGAGAAAACTGACATACAAAAGTCTCCTTTTGTAGGTTCAGGCTTAGCTCGGCCTGGCAGAGCCAGATCCTCGCTTTCGCCTTCGCGCTCGGACCGTGTCCTCGCTTTTGCTTTTCTAATATCGTTAGTCGCTTTCTTGATATAGCCTTTATATAACCCTTGCTCGTTTTGTAAAGCTCGCTCCTGCTCACGACCGGCTAAACCAGATCGTTCGCCGTCGCTGCGCACTCGCGCTGTGCGCTCGTTATCATCAATTTTTGCGGCGAAGATGGTATGCTTGCAATGTTCGGACCAGGTTTGAGCGAGAGATTCCAGTTCGATGTCGGTGGGTGGGCGATCTTCTTTTGCAAAATATTTTTTTATGACTTCAAGCGAATCTTTTTCCAGCGCTAGCGGTCCGCGACGTGTACCGTCTTTGTTTGGAATACCTTCTTTACCTAATTTTAATAATTCTTCTTCGGAAATACTTAAATCCACTTTGTCGACTTCCGGCTTGCTGCTGAGGTGAACGAGAGGGACGGTGGTGTCCATGCCGTTATCAGCGGCGAATTTCTCGTGACTCTTTATCGTAATGCGTTGGATTAAACTGTTGGCTAAATTGTCACCGATTTTTTCGACATCTTTTTCAGAGAGCTCGCCTTTAATAAAAATCAGCATCGAGCTATGCACGCTTTCTTCTGCGCTAAATTTTAGTTTGAAAAAGTCTTCAATCGTTTCACGAGCTGTGGTGGCGATATTATCGGTCACGCCGGGCAGAAAGCCGATTTCCAGGGCGAAATTAAAGGAAATTTCCTTTTGCGCTTCGTCAATTCCGTATTTTTGACTCACCGGATTTGAGAGCATTTCGGCGATTTCTTTGAGTTCTGATTTTTTGAAATCTTTGTTAATGACGTAAACTTCGACAACAGTAGCGGAAGATATATTAAATCCACAAGACTGCAGCTTTTTGGCCATTACTTGAGATTTGCTGTCGTTAACCTTGGTGAAAATTTCGATGCGATGCGCCATGTTTGAAAGATAACATTTTTAAAAAATGCTGGCAATAAAAACAAAAATATTCTAAAATGCGCTTCGCAATACTTTTTAATCTAATAAATATATGAAAAAAGCTCTTCCCATCCTTTTAACGGCAATGATTTTGGTTGGTTGTTCCTCTCCTACAGTCATGAATGGTGACAAAAAAGTTCCTCTGGAATCTTATAATGGCGCGAATTTCAGTTTTAAATATCCGGGGGATTTAACTTTGACCAGCAATACCAATATGGTGGCCGGTTTTGGCGCCAGTCTTAGTGGGGTTGAGGGTTATCAGCCCGCGACAAACTTGAGCTCGGCCAGTATTCAAATAGCCAGTGATGATAGCGCGGCGATGTGTGAAGATGTCAATATTCAGGCTTTTGGTGGAAAACAGGGTAATCCGAGCACTGTCAGTATTGCCGGTACGGATTTCAAAAAACAGTTTTATCAGGATGCCGGTGCAGGGCAACGTGAGGATTCGATTGTTTATACTGCCGTGAATAACAAAAAATGCTACAAAATGGCTTTGGTAATGCAATATTCCGTTGTTGAAAATAGCGATGGTAAATTAAAGAAATTTGATCAACTAAAGCTGGAAAAAGTTTTTCAGGTTGTGGCCGATAGTTTTATATTTAACTAGGATTGTCGCCTATTTCTTGAAATCTTTCATGTCACTGTTTGAGATGGAAGTTTTCGCTCCATCCTCATTTTTGCCTGTGGAACTGGCGATGATGGTATAGGACATGTCTGATTCGAAGGAAATTAGCGCGTCGGATTTTAGTGTTATTTGGCCGTCTTTGACTTCTACCGTGGCATTATTGGATGGAGTTTCACCACCGGCGTTTTTAATGGTGAAAGTATTGCCGCTGCGATTCAATTTATAATTTATTTCGTCCAAACAAGGATTTATGCTATTATTGCCGTAATTTTTGCACATGGTAGCGGAAACTTCGTAGCTGTCGGCGCCAACATCTTTAAAGGTGACATTAAATTTGCTGCCCTGCGTGGTCGCGTCTTTGGCCGGAGCGGTGATTTCCGGCTGATTTAACGGCTTTGGAATTGGTACGGTGATTTTTTTGGCTATGTAGCTGTCGTCTTCGAAAGTGATTTTTAAAAGATAGTCTTTGGATGGAAGTTTGAGTTCGTCATTGGTAAGGGTGTCGCTGCAGCGATGAGGAAAACGCGGGCGGTCACACATTGAACCGGTTTGGCTTTTGGGGTCGGTGTCCTTGAGATCTGTAAGGTACATTAATCTTGGTTGTAGAGCTGGCGGAAGGTCTACGGTAAGCGGCATTTCGATGGCGTATTTTTTGTTTTCTTTCAACTTCAGATCCGGCCTTTCCAAGTAAACGTCAAATTCAAAAGTATTGCCTTCCGGGTAACTGGTGTTGGTGCCGTTGGCGCTGGTCAATAAAATTTGATCGAGTTGAAAATTTGCTTTGGCGTCTTTTAGCACTAATGCATCAGGTTTGTAGAAAGTGTAAGATTGCTGTTCTTGTTCGTAAAAAGCTTTTTTATCCGATGAGTAATAGTAGTCTTCGCCATTATCTTTTATCGCTTTCATTCGATAGAGCATTTCTGCTACTTCTTTGCGGGACATGGAGTCGTTTGGCAGAAATTCGTAGTAGTAAGGGCCTTTTTCTTCCGCTTTGGAAATATCAATGTGTTTTGTGCCAACGGTGTTGGTTTTCAGCGCATATTCCAGATATTTGTAGAACCAAAGTTTCGAATCTTGAGTATCTGCAGGCATGCCTTCTATGCCTTGAAATTTCCATTTTTTTTCGGGAATGTCATTATTTGTAAACTCTATTGAGGCCATTTTTATGGCTTCGGCACGTTTGACACAAACGTCGGGGCGGAATTTTCCGTCTTTGTAACCTTCGATGGTTTTGTGCTCGCGGGCGGTGCGGATGTAGGGCGCATACCACTCGGAATCGGGTGTGTCCGGAAATAATTCAGCGGTGGATTTGCCGGAGTCTACTGAAAGAGTTTTAAAAAGCATTTTCAGAAACTCGGCACGATTTACGCATTTGTCAGGTTTAAACGTGCCATCTTCGTAGCCGTTGATGACCTGATTTTGTTGCATCCAGAGGATGGAATTTTGGTAGTTGGTTTGATCGTTGACATCTGAAAAATCGGCAAAAGCCGGGAAAATTTGCGAGAAAATTAGAACAACTGCAACTGCGAGTGGAGCAAGAAATTTTGAGGAAAATTTCATAGAACTGTCAAAATATTTACCCTCGTTGGCTTTATGAATTAATCTGTTTTCTGTAAACATGGTGGCATAATTAAATTATGGGGCTTAGGTTAGCATCAAGAAAAGATCTATGTCAAAGGTTTTCGCTTCGCTCAAGTGCTGCTATGCGGCATTGCCATGGCACTTTTTGAACTTTTTGCCGCTGCCGCAGGGGCAGGGGTCGTTGCGGCCGATGTCGGAGTAGTTGGGGGTTTGCGTAGACTGGTTAGAATTTTGTGTGTTTTGTGTGTGTGAGACTTTGTGTGGCTCGTTGGCCCTGATTTTCACAATCACCGGATTGTCGGAATCGGAAGGGTGTCCAAAACTGCTGTGCGTGACGTTGTCGTTCACCGAAATATCCTCTTTGGTCAGCGCAGATTCGACTTCCGCTTCATTGGTGCGCATGTGTCTTACTTCTTCAGGTTGCACGATGATTTGGGCAGGGGCGACACTGGCCATGTCAATTTTGAAGAGGGTGTTTACGGTGTTGGCGCGAATAAGGGCAAGCATTTCCATGAACATATCGTAAGATTGCGATTTGTATTCGACCAATGGATCTTTTTGGGCGTAGCCGCTGAAAGCAACATTTTCCCTTAGCTGTGTCATGGAATCGATGTGGTCCATCCAGAGCGCGTCATTGCTGCGGAGAAAAACGGAGCGTTCGATTTGGCGCATGATGGTAGGATTTGGTAGCGATTTTTCACGTGCGTCGTAAGCGTCGAGTAAGTATTTTTTGGCAAAATCGAGAAGTTCTTGTTGGCTATTAAGTGTACGTAATTTATCTACAGTGAGGATGGTGTTCGCTTCGCTCACGCTTGGTTCGCCCTTGGGCTCACTTGAGCGCAAGCGCTCTGGCGGATTTTTTTCGTCTTTATGAACGGCAATTAAGCCGTCGAAAATAGCTGTAATGTTCCATTCGCTGCGGGCGCGGGCCTCCGTATGATTCATCACGATGCCCTCGGCGAGCTCGGAAATCATTTCCAAAATATCTTCTTTTGAATCTTCTTTTTTCAGAAACTTTTGGCGTTTTTTGTAGATCACATTGCGGTGAATGTTCATCACGTCGTCGTATTCAACCAAGTGTTTTCTGATGTCAAAATGATGACCCTCCACTTTTTTCTGGGCGCTTTCGATCGAGCGGGAAATTATGCCATTTGTAATCGGCATGTCCTCCGGAACTTTCAAAACATCCATCATTTTTTTGATGCGGTCGGCTCCGAAAAGGCGCATCAAATCATCCTCCATGGAAATAAAAAATTGGCTTTCGCCCGGGTCGCCCTGACGTCCGGAACGACCGCGCAACTGGTTGTCGATGCGACGCGCTTCGTGACGTTCGCTGCCGAGAATAAATAAGCCGCCGAGGTCCGTGACGCCTTCGCCGAGCTTGATATCGGTGCCGCGACCGGCCATGTTGGTGGCAATGGTGACTGCGCCTTTTTGTCCGGCTTCGGCGACAATTTCGGCTTCCTTCTCATGATATTTGGCATTCAAAACGTTGTGTTTCACGCCTTCCAGTTTCAATAATTGGCTTAGAACTTCGGATTTTTCTACAGAGATCGTGCCGAGTAAGACCGGCTGTCCTTTGGCATGTAATTCTTTTACTTTTTCCACGATACTCAAGAATTTTCCTTTTTGCGTTTTATAAATTACGTCGCTGGTGTCACGGCGTTGGATCGGACGATGAGTGGGAATTGTGATTGTGTCTAAGCCATAAATGCGATAGAATTCTTCGGACTCTGTGGCGGCGGTACCGGTCATGCCGGCGAGTTTGTCAAAAAGACGGAAATAATTTTGGAACGAAACGGTGGCGAGAGTCTTCGATTCGCGCTTTACCTCCACTTTTTCTTTGGCTTCGATGGCTTGATGGAGTCCGCTGGAATAGCGGCGGCCCTGCATCAGACGACCGGTGAATTCGTCAATGATGATGATTTCGCCGTTGGTGACCATATAATCCACGTCGGCTTTGTAGCAGGCTTGGGCGCGCAGGGCTTGTTCGATGTGATGTACTTCGGCAAAACCGGCTTCGGTGTAAATATTTTCCAGGCCGAGGAGCTGTTCCATTTTGGCGATACCTTCTTCAGTCAAAGTTGCGGTTTTCAGTTTTTCATCAATTTTGTAATGAGTTTCCGGCTGCAGTTGAGAGACGAGACGGGAATATTGTTGATATTTGCTGGTGGATTCTTCGGCCGGCGCGGAAATGATCAGCGGCGTGCGGGCTTCGTCGATCAAAATCGAGTCGACCTCATCCACGATGGCATAAAAAAGATTTCTTTGAACCAATTCCTCGGCGTTGGTGACCATGTTGTCGCGGAGGTAGTCGAAGCCGAATTCGTTGTTGGTGCCATAGGTAATGTCGCAGTTGTATGCGGCTTTTTTCTCTTCCTGGCTTTGGCCGTGCACCACGCAGCCTACGGAAAGTCCGAGATAATTATAAAGGCCGCCCATCCATTCCGAATCGCGGTGCGCGAGGTAATCATTTACAGTAACAAGGAAAACGCCTTTTTCGGTCAGTGCATTGAGGTAAATCGGTAGCGTACAAACAAGGGTTTTTCCTTCACCGGTTTTCATTTCGGCGATATTTCCTTGATGGAGTACGATGCCGCCGATGAGCTGGACGTCGTAGGGGACCATTTCCCAGATGACTTCTTTCTCTCGCACAGGCCAAGATTTGCCTTTTAGATGTGTGCAGGCTATTTTTACCAATGCGAAAGCTTCAGGGAGGAGGTCGTCGACAGTTTCGCCATTTTTCAGTCTTTCTTTAAACTTGCCGGTTTTGGCGAGGACGGCGTTTTGATCTGTTATGGTGGTCTCGTATTCGGCGTAGACTTTCTTGATTTTGTCGACTATCGGGTAGATTTTCTTGAGAACTTTCGAATTGTGATCGCCAATCAGTTTATTTAGGAACTTGAGGAACATGAGTCAATTATCAATTTAAAATGTATAATTTGCAATTTTCATAGCGAAAAATTTTCGCAGCGCGGTGATTTTAACATTTATTTGGCTCAAAGGTGATGTTTGTGGTTGACAATGTCTGGAAAGTTGTTAGAATCGCTGCCTGTAGTTTTTAAAACAATAAATTTATGGCAGAATTCGAAGGTTTAGATGGCGAGGAATTTACTACCGATAGGGTATATGTATGTCCCGATGATGGTCAGGATTTTGATCCGCAGCGTATTGGTTTTGGTAAGGCTCGGAGACCTTCTAAAGACAAACTTGTTAATGATGATTTACCGGGTGATTATTTTGTAGATTTTCATTCTATCGATGACGGCACTGTAGCTGTTAGGGCTGATGTTTGTGACCTTTTCGATGGTCATTTTGCTCATGATCCCTCTGTTGTTATGCGTGAAAGTGAAGTTCGTGCCAGAGTTTCTGGAGTTTCTGATGATTTACTTGATGCCGATTCTTTTCATGTTGTGGGTGATGGTCATTTTAGGCAATCACGGCAGTCTACGCATATTCAGGGAACTGTAAAAACTTTTGATGAACTTCTTGAGCGCACTTTGGGTCAATCTATGCGTCGCAGACCGGCTTCTGTTACTTCTCGAGGGACGTTTGATACGCAGGTTCGCCGCTGAGGCCGCAGGATTGGGTAAGCCGGATTATCAGAGTAGTCCTGTTGCCGATGAAAAGAAGGTAGAGGAACAGTCTGTTCTTGATAAGGCTTTTGACAGAAGTGCGTTTTGCACTAGTGATTAATTCTGTGCTTACTCCTTGTACCCTTTCGCGATCACGCCCAGCGTGCCGAGGATAATTTTGAGGTCGCCGAGGATGGACCAGTTTTCGATGTAGAAGCGGTCGAGTTTGGCTTCGGCGTCGAAGTTTAGGTCGGAGCGGCCGTTTACTTGGGCGAGGCCGGTTAAGCCGGGTTTGATGTTGAAAACGAAGTGGTGTTGTTTTTGATATTTGGCTACCTCTTCAGGTAAATGCGGTCTCGGGCCCACGAGACTCATGTTGCCTATGAGAACGTTCCAGAGTTGTGGCAATTCGTCGATGGAATAACGGCGGATGAATTTGCCGATGTGGGTGACGCGCGGGTCGTTAGCTATTTTCATTAGCGGGCCGTCTTTGCGGAGGTTTTTGTTTTCCAAATTTTTACGGAGGTGATGGGTATTATTAAACATCGAGCGGAATTTGTAACAGGTGAAAAGTTTTTCCTTTTGGCCCACGCGGCGCGCGGGGGAGCCATCTTCCAGTTTGCTGAAAAAAATTGGGCCTTTGGAATCGAGCTTGATGGCGATGGCGGTGAGCAAGAAAATTGGCGAAAGAATTATGAGGCCGAGGGTGGCACCGACGATGTCGAGAATTCTTTTACCTACTTTGCCCCAGCCGTCGAGTGGAGTGGGTTTGAGATTAATAATCGGGATGCTGCCGATGGTTTCTATTTCCACGTTGGTACGGCGCACGTCCAAAAGATCGGGGATAAAACGATAATTTATTTGATTCAGTTCACAAAATTCCAGGATGTTTTGATCTTGAGCTTCGTTAGCATCGGACTTTGTTTGAATAATTTCATCGATTTTAATTTTTTTGAGAATTGTTTCAAGGTCGGAGAGATTACCAAGATGTTTTATCGGGCCTTCCGGAGTTTTGTCGCCAATCAGTCCGAGAATTTTGTAACTGGCGTTTTTGTCTAATTCCAGGCCAATTTCCTGGGTCACGGTGTTGTTGCCAATAAAGACTAAACGGCGCTGACCGATGCCGATGTGGAGGAATCCTTTTTGAATTAAGCGGATGATGGCGCGGCCCAGAATTGTAAAAAGCAAGGCGAGAGCCCAGCTGTAAGCCATCGCCAAGCGGGAAAAGGGAAAAATCCTGGCAAAGAAAAAATAAGTGATAATTGCCGTAGCCCAGATGATGCAGAGTAAAATGTTTTGTCGCACTTCTTTGGAAAATTTTGCTGTCGTTTTTAGCGAATACATCTCTCCGAAAGCAAAAATTACGATGAGGGCAAGCGCCGCTTTTATGCTAAAAATTAAATATTGCGGGAGGGTCGGGAGCACGGAAAAATCGATGGCTTTGGAGATGCCATTGATGGGTTCGGTAATTAGGCGAAGCTTGTAAGCTACCACGAAAGCGAGGACGGTCATCAGAAAATCGGTGGGAATTTTCAGCAGACCGAAAAATATTTCAAAACGCTTCATGGGGTGGATTTTTCAATTGGCTCCTAAATGAATCTTCATAAGCCGAGTTTTGTAGGTCTGATTGGTTTTTGATGCCAGCCAAATCTTGTGATCATCTATCTTTTGGTTGTTTGGAGATCCTTTAGTTTTTTGGCTTTAGGATCACGTTTGCAACTCGTTGCAGTGAGAAAGTTTTATTCATTTGGGAGAACAAAAACTTTTCCATCTCACCTTGCACCTCGTAGGGTTTACCAACTTCCCGACGAAATGTCGGGGTTTCCCGCTGAACGGGACTTTTCACCTTTCACCCCACCTTGCGGCGGGACTAGTATTGTCTCTGTGGCACTTTCCCTCAAAGGTTTTTTTCTTGCGAATTATGGCCTTTGCGGCGCGCTGTTAGCGGCTACGATTTCCCGTGGTGTCCGGACTTTCCTCTCTGATAATGGCTTTTGCAAGCCTAATCAAAGCGATCACTCCAACTCATTTAAGAGCGGGGTTATTATAATAGATATGCGGAAAAATGCAATCCGGCTTGTTTATTTCTTTAGCGCTACTTCCAGGATTTGTGCGTCTTTAAAACCTGCGCTCAATTTTAAATATTTTTTGTAATCTTTGCCACATTCATTGAGGGCTTTTTCGGGAACGAGGCCTATTACTTCGCTTTCCAGGATTTCGACCCCTTCTTTTTTGGCCTCTTTTTTGATCAAATCGTAGACCTTTTTGATGCCGGTTTCTTTATAATTTATCAGATTCATGGAAACTTGGACGATGCCACGATTGGCCAGTTCCAATCCCAGAGCCTTGATGGAGGGTAGGCCACCATTACTGAAGCGGATTTTGCGGGCGATTTCACGGGCCAGAAAAATGTCATTGCTGGCGAGATTTACGTTGTAGGCAATGAGAATTTCGCGCACGCCGATGGCTATGGCGCCGGCGGACCCGAGTTTTTCAGGACCATAATCCGGCTTTCTTTCGGGGTTCGTGCCTATTTCATCTTTTAATTTTTCATAACCCAAATTGCGGACCTCGCTGAGGTTTTCGCGTTCCGGTTTGCTCGCGGCTTTTTCATACAGATAAACGGGAATTTTTAGATCTTTGGCGATTTTGGCGCTGAGTTTTTTGGCTAATTCCAGACAATCTTTGATGTTAGCATTTTTTAGAGGGACGAGAGGCAGAACATCGGTAGCGCCGATGCGTGGATGTACACCTGTGTGCTCATTGACATTTATCAATTTGGCTGCGGTTTTTACAGCTTCGAAGGCAGCCTTAAAGACAGCTTTTGGCTCACCGGCAAAGGTGATCACGGTGCGGTTGTGATTGTGATCGCTGGTGACATGGAGAATGTGGATTCCTTTGATTTTGCTGATTGCATCACGGATTTTTTGAATTTTCTTGGGGTCGCGTCCTTCGCTGAAATTCGGAATACATTCTATTAACTTTGCCATAGGCCTACTTTATAGGCTAAATTTGAAAAGTTGCAAGGGAATGATGGAATGGGAGTTTTCGTTAATTTTGGTTGCGGATTTCGGAAATTGTTGTAGAAAAGTGTGCGCGCGCAGACTTTTTTGGTCATCTTGTGGCTCAAATAAGCCATTTTGTATTTCGCCTGTGGTTTGAGTTTTTGTTTGTAAGTTGGTGGTTATTATAATAGATTTGTATTATGTCCGATAAGAATTCTACAATTCATTTCGTAATAACAGGAGGGACGATAGATTCTTTTTATGATGGCAGTAAAGATACCGCTGTAACTAACGAACATTCCATTGAGACCAGCAAACATAAAAAAATTCTCGTGACGCATGGGACGTATACGATGTCTGATACCGCCAGATTTTTGAAAGCAAATTTGAAAAGAAAGGATCAGGTGATTATTTTGACCGGATCAATGATTCCGATTAACGGCTTTTCGCCTTCTGATGGACCTTTTAGTCTGGGCTATGCAATCGCTCAATTGGAACATTTGAAGCCGGGAATTTATGTCTGCGTGAATGGACGAGTTTTTTCGCCGGAAGAAGTGGTTAAAGTTATAGGTGAGGGCAGATTTTCTTCAATTTTTGAAAGATAAAGTCTGCCCGGGCAGACTTTTAGCGCCAATAAATGGTTCAAGTAAGCCATCTTGTGTTTTTAGGCTGCCTGGTAAAAAATCGGGCTGCCTCCCTGGGCGCAGTTTGAAGTGTTTTGTTGGATGATGGTGGCGACTTCGGTGTTGTCGGCGTATTTTTTCAGAATAACCATCATCGCGTCGTTATTGTCAGCCGGCAGCTTGTATTTGGCATAAATATCATCGAGTTT
Organism: Candidatus Peregrinibacteria bacterium; assembly: GCA_016235895.1. Lineage (GTDB taxonomy): Bacteria > Patescibacteriota > Gracilibacteria > UBA1369 > LOWO2-01-FULL-3 > JACRIB01. Next base: position 31,578 of record JACRIB010000014.1, read on the forward strand.
TTTCTGATTGTCAGTGCTATTTTCAGCCAGTTTTGGGTCTTTGATCACCATGCAGGTGAATTCGATATTGGCATTGATAAAAGCCGAATATTCCTCCGCGTCGGAGGTGATCACTTTCGTGCGCGGACTGCAACTTTTGAGGCCAAAAATTATGAGAGCGATAATGACGACGGTGACTAAAATTCCAATGACGACTTTTTTATCCATGGCTCGAGTGTATCGCAAATAAAGAAAAAGTTTTAGTCTTTCTTCTTGTTCTTCAATTTTTCAAATTCTCGCTGGAAGAAGCGGACGGCGTTCAGACATTCTTTGGCTTTTTGATTGTCCGGCTCGATTTGGAGAGTTTTTTTGAACAATAGAGCGGCGCGATCGAAATCTTTGTCGTTCAAATGGCAAACGCCGAGGTCGTTCAAAATCAAAGGATCGTTTGGGGCTAAATAAAGCGCTCTTTCAAGTAAAATGATACCGCGTTTTTGCTGACCGGAATGGTACATGCTCCAGCCAAGACAACGGAGAATTTCCGGATGATTTGGATAAGCTTTGTCGGCGTGTTCCAAAAGTGTGACGGATTCTTTCCAATTTCCGGTGCAGGAATACACGAAGCCGAGAAGGTAATTGGCATTGGCGCTGTTCTTGTTTAATTTTATTGCTTGTCGGAGAGCTTTTTCCGCTCTGTCGTATTTACGCAGACTCAAATAATTATCGCCGATTTCTTCGTAGGCCTCCACACAACCGAGGTCGCCGGAAAGGATTCTTTCACAAAGATGAATGGCTTCCAGGTGTTTGCCTTCATTTTTTTTCTTGTCCGCCTCCTCAATTAATGGATGTACTTTGTGTTCCGACATAAGATTTTTTTTATTTTTGTTTTGGCCCTAACTTTTCTTATCTGAGCATTATAGCAAAAAAAACCTTTCGAAACAAGTCAGCAAAAGTGGTTTTCTTTGCAAGTTTGTTGACAGAAATTGAATTCGTGAGAGGTTTCTTATTTTTTTATACTTTTCAAAAACCTCAAATATTCGCCGCTTAATTCTTTATGCTTTAGGGCGAAGTGCGTGACGGCTTTGAGGTAGCCGAGTTTGTCGCCGGTGTCGAAGCGGGCGCCGCTGATTTCGTAGCCGTAAATGGGGGAGTGTTTGATGAATTTGCGCATGCCGTCGATGAGCCTAATTTCTTTATTTTGTAAGCTCGGCTGCGTTCGGACTGGCAGAGCCAGATCCTCACTTTGCCTGCGCCCTCGGCCTGTGGCCTCGGTTTGTAAGCTCACTGTTTTTTCCAGGTCTTTCAATAGCTCCGGCGTGACGATGTATTTGCCGATAATGGCGAGGTTGGAGGGGGCCTTTGAGGGCTTTGGTTTTTCAACCAGGCTTTTGATTTTGTGGAGTTGATGAATGTGGTTTTTGGCTTTTTCTTGTTCACATTCTACAATGCCATATTTTTCCGAATCCTTTTTGCCGATTTTGTGGAGGCCGATGATGGGTGAGCCGAGTTTTTCATATTCTTTTATTAACTGGGCGATGGCGGGAGTTTTGCTGTCATAAATATCGTCACCGAAGAGGACGGCAAAGGGTTCGTTCTTCACAAATTCTTTGGCGCAGAGGATGGCGTGGCCGTCGCCAAGCGGTTTAGGCTGTCTGACGTAGCTGAATTTGGCCATCTTTTCAATTTTTTCTAGTTCGCGGATAGCTTTTTGTTTGCCGTTTTTTTCGAGGTGCGAAATTAATTTTGGCGAAATATCAAAATAATCTTCGATGGATTGTTTGCCTTCGGCGGTGATAATGATGATCTCTGTAATTCCGCTTGCTACAGCCTCTTCAACGAGGTATTGAATGCAGGGTTTGTCAACGATCGGCAGCATTTCCTTGGGCTGGGATTTTGTGGCGGGAAGAAAACGAGTGCCGAGTCCGGCGGCGGGAATAATAGCTTTGCGGATTTTCATGAAAATAGATTTAATTGTTTTAAATGTTGTTCTTTTAGGCTGTTCTTAAGGTCATTTTGAGCTTTAAGAAGCCATTTTAAAGGTATATAGTCTTGGGTCAGACCAAAGTATGGTGTTTGTCCAATTTTTTCTTTTTCTTCGATTATATTATTTTCTTTTAACGGCTTAAAGTAATAACCGGAAACATTGGTGCGCGCCAGATTGAATAATGCAGCTATTTCTTTTTGGCTGATGTATTTGTCTGCGGTTGCCAGATGTTTTAATATTTTTTTTTGTTCATCTGTTAATTTCATTGCATTTTCTATTCTTTCCCAACGTTCTTTGCCAAGAAGCAGCATTGCTTCGTTTGCTGTTAGGGTTTTACTAAGTTTATCGGCATTTTGGCCCAGAATATCTCTTATGCTGGACATGATTGAGCGAATATCTCCATTGTACAGATCATATAGACGGAAAATCACATCATCTTCTATTGGTTTTATGTATTGTTGTATGTCCTCGGATTGCAATATTTCCATTCTTTCTTCAAGAGCCTTTGTTATTTCTGTTTTGCTAAGAGGATTTACTTTTAAAGGTGTTTGGTGGAAAATTCCTCTAACTCTTTGCTGTGAAGCAATTACATCGCTGAATAAATTATTAGGTCCTAGAAAAATGTAATATACGTCTTTGATTTGCAAAATGTCTCTTATTTCGTTGAAAAAGCTTATTGCATTTTTTTTACCTTCTTTGCTTGTTAAAACGACATCAAAATTATTTACGTGGACAATTAGACCTGAATATGGTCTTCCTTTGATTTTATTTTTTTTGATGAACTCTATTAGTTCAATGAAATAACCTTCGAGAGTGGTTGTTGATAGTTGAATTGGCTGAATCATGTTTTTACTGCCTCCAAAATCTGCGCCGAAGCCAAAGGCTGAGGCGCCAATTGAAATGTCGATAGTTTGACTAATATCAACTAGTTGGTTGAGTTTACCAAGAAGATCATTTTTGAGTAATTCTGGTTGTAATAATTTTATTTCTCTTAATATTGATCCGATTATTTCAATAAGAAAACTTCTTTTATTAAGCAGTTCTCCCGAAGCTTCAATTTCTCTTCTAAAGGAAAATAACAGTTTTGTTTTTTCGTATTTCCAGATGAATTTATGAAAATTTATCAGGCTTGTTTTTCCAACTCCAACCGCCCCACATATTGTTAAACAAAGTCCGTTGCTTGATTCAAAAAGGTTATTGAGGAAATTTTTTTCCTGATCCCTTCCTACAAAGGCTTTTTCTATTGGTAAGTCTCCGCCTTCTATGAGGGCCGAAGTGTCAAAAGGGTCTTTTTTTAATCCAAATTGTTGCCAATTGATTGGTTGCATATTTCTATACATATAGGGCTTTTGCAATTCTGCTATAAGTCTAATACTCCTTAATGGATAATGCAATTAAGACTTTTATTGTGTTGAATAATGGTGCTATTTTTTTCTATATATCAATTTGCCTAGGCTTCGATCTTGATAATTTTGGTCTGCTCTATTTCGCCTTTTGGGATGCGGATTTCCAGCACGTTATTGTCGAAAGAGGCGGAGATATTTTTGGTGTCGGCTTCTTCGGGTAAAACAATGGCGCGGGAGAAATTGCCCCAAAAACATTCCTGGGTGTAATAATTTTCTTCGGGAACAGCTTCGCGAGATGGTCTTTCACCTTGAATTACCAGCACATCGTCTGTGACGGAAAGTTTGATCGCGTCTTTGCTTACGCCGGCGATGGGCGCGAGGATCACGATTTCCTTGTCGGTGCGATAAATGTCGACGGATAACTGGCCCACTTCTTTTTTTAGCGGTTCGGCGCTGTTGTTTGGCAGGGGATGAATTTTTATACTGGTTTGTTTCATGTGCATGCTACGTAGTCGCATTTGTTTAGTTAATTAGGATTGGTTCGCATTAGTGTCAACTACATCAACCGAAACCGTAGAATCTTTTGGTGGAACTTTAATCCCTTCAAAATATTTTTTCAATTGGGTGCCGCCGATATTTTCTTCTTTGATCAAATCTTCGGAAATTGCGATCATGATTTTTTTGTGTTTGGTAATCAATTCTTTGGCTTTGTTGTAAGCTTTTAGAAGAATTTTATTGGTCAGTTCGTCGATTTTTGCGGCGCTTTCTTCGGAATAATTTTTGGTATGACCGAAATCGCGACCGAGAAAAATTTCATCATTGCTGTCCCCAAAAACTACCGGACCGAGAGTGCTCATACCGTATTTTGTAATCATCGAGCGGGCGATTTTTGTCGCTCGTTGCAGATCACTGGAAGGACCTGTGGAAGTTTCTCCAAAGAATGTTTCTTCCGCCACATAACCGCCGAGCATCATAGCTAGATCGTCTTCAAAATGGCTCTTGGAAACGTAACTTTTTTCTTCATCCGGGCGAGACCAGGTCACGCCGCCGGCCATGCCGCGCGAAATAATCGACACTTTGTGGATCGGGTCGCAGCCTGGCAAAAGATGGCCTACCAAAGCGTGTCCCACTTCGTGATAAGCGGTTAATTTTTTCTCTTTGGCGCTCATGATGCGCGATTTTTTTTCCGGACCGAGCAGTACTTTTTCAATGGATTGTTCGACTTCGTGAGAACCGATCGTTTTTTTGTTTTGTTTGGCCGCGAGAATGGCAGCTTCGTTCATCAAATTTTCCAAGTCAGCTCCGCTAAATCCAATAGTGCCTTTGGCAATTTTTTTGAAATCGACATTTTTAGCAATCGGCTTGTTGCGGCTATGAACTTTTAGAATGGCTTCGCGGGCTTTGAGGTCCGGCGCATCGACCACAACCTTACGGTCGAAACGACCCGGCCTTAAAAGCGCGGGATCGAGAATGTCCGGCCTGTTAGTGGCGGCAATTACAATTACGTTTGTGCCTGTTTCAAAGCCATCCATTTCCGTGAGAATTTGATTTAAAGTCTGCTCGCGTTCGTCATGTCCACCGCCCATGCCGGCGCCGCGATGGCGTCCGACAGCGTCGATTTCATCAATAAAAACAATACAAGGAGCATTGCGCTTGGCTTTGGTAAAAAGGTCGCGCACGCGGGAGGCGCCCACGCCCACGAACATTTCCACGAATTCGGAACCGGAAATATTGAAAAATGGCACGTCCGCTTCGCCGGCGACTGCGCGGGCAAGGAGCGTTTTACCTGTGCCCGGTGAGCCTACGAGCATGACGCCCTTGGGAATTTTTGCTCCCATGACGCGGTATTTTTCCGGATTTTTCAGGAAATCCACCACTTCCACCAATTCTTCTTTGGCTTCATCGCAACCGGCGACGTCTTCGAAAGTGGTTTTCTGTTTTCCTTTATCGTAAAGTTTGGCTTTGCTCTTGCCGAAAGAAAGGGCTTGGTTGTTGCTGGATTGGGCCGAACGCATCATAAAAACGAAAAAACCTATAATAAGTAAGAATGGTATGATTCCGATGAGCAGGTCGGTCCAAAATTTCCCGCCCTCGGTGTTTTCCACGGTGATTGGCAATTTCGCGAGAGTGGCTTTGTCCACGCCGTTTTGTTCCAAAATTTGGTAGATGCTGGCGCCGGCCTCTTTGTAAGTATAGTATTTGCTGCCGTCCACCAATTCCAAATTCACTTTGTTATCGGAAATACTCAGATGTTTGACGTTTCCGGCCTGGACTCTTTCCACTAGCGTGTTGAGCGTGATTTCTTTGGTGTTGGAATCGCCGGCGTTACTGATCAATAAAAACGCCGATATTAGCAGCGCAATAATAATAAGGGTGACGAGTCCGCTTCTTCGTCGTGGAACATTGGGGATGGGCATATAT
>JACRIB010000084.1 GCA_016235895.1 Candidatus Peregrinibacteria bacterium
ACCGGCAACTTGAGTCATTAGTTGAAAATTTCGCTCTTCGGTGCGAAAATCGGGGATATTTAAGCCTATGTCGGCAAGAATTACTCCGACTAGGTTTACGTTTGGAAGGTGTAATCCTTTGGCGATCATTTGCGTACCGATCAGTATGTTGGCTTCCTGATTGCGGAATTTTTTGTATATTTCCCTGAAGCCGTGTTTGGTGCTGGTTGTGTCTTTGTCGGCGCGTAGTACTTTGGCTTTTGGAAAAGCTTTGAGAACTTCCGCTTCGATTTTTTGTGTCCCAATGCCGAGAAAACGAATATTTGGTCCTTTGCAGTTTGGGCAATTGATGGGCACTTGGCTGATTTGGCCGCAGTGATGACAGATCAGAGTTGGTTTTTCCAGGGTTTTGCTGTGGTAGGTGAGTGTGGTTTCGCATTTGGGGCATTTTAAGGTAAAGCCGCAGTCACGGCACACGACAGATGATGCCGCTCCTCTGCGGTTTAAGAAGAGAATGGCCTGTTCTTTTTTGTCCAGAGTATTTTCTATTTCTTCTCTTAATCGGTCACTGAAAATTGAATGATTATGTTTTTTGAATTCGTCGCGAAGGTCGATGATTTCCACTTTTGGGAAGATTGTTTTGGAGAATTTTTCTTTGAGAGTTATTGTTGATTCTTTTAGTTCCTCGGCTGTTTCGATTGATGGAGTAGCGCTGCCTAAAATTACTTTTAGAGTTGGGTCTTGCTCTTGTAATTTTTTAGTAATTTGATGAATGTTGTAGCGCGGTGATTTGTCTTGTTTGTAAGAGTTTTCATGTTCTTCGTCTATGATAATCATTCCGAGCTTTTGAAAAGGAGCAAAAATGGCGGAACGTGAGCCAATAATCAGTTTGCTTTCATTTTCCCAAATTGATTCCCATGCCAACTGTCTTTCTCCCTCGGATATTTTACTATTGATAATAGTTGCCTGAATCCCTAAGGATTTTTCAAAATACTCAATAATTTGTGGAGTGAGGGATATTTCCGGTACTAAAATAAGGATTTGTTTGCCTAAATTATTTATACAATATTTTGCGAGATGTGCGTAGATTTCTGTTTTGCCTGATCCGGCGACCCCATGTATTAAAAATTTGTTCTTGTTTTCTGTTCTTATATAGCTAAAAGCTGCTGATTGTTCTGCACTTAATTCTTTTGTACTAAAATTTTCTACTTTTGCTTGTTTTTTTAGCAACTTTTTTGGTAGTTTTTTGTTCTGAAAAACCCTTTTTGGTATAAAATATTTGATCAGTTTATGGATAGGACAGAAGTAGTATTTGTTCATCCATTGGATCAGTTCTATCTGTTTTATGGAAATTAGTGGTCTTTTCTCGATAATTTCGCTAATTTCCAGGGTTTTATAGCTCGGTTGGGTGTTATTTATCTTCCAAACTATGCCAAAAACGCTCTTTTTTCTTAAATTTACTTTTAGGATCTGCCCAAGCTCAAGATTGGTGTTTTCCGGTACTTTATAGGTCAAAGTCTCCTTATCTGTGCCTATTTTTTGAGGTATCAGTATTTCTGCGTACATGTTTGGATTCTAGCATCTTTACCTGTAACGAACACTTGACAGCAAGGAGATTTCGTGTATAATTCCGAGCTTTAATCTATACTAATTTATGTTGAGTTTATCAGATCAGAATATGCTTTTGGAAAGGTGTGCCAAGGGGCGGGAGGCTAAGCTTATTGGGCGGTATATTGCTGATGGCCCAACCACCTTGAAGGAGGAACTGGAGCTTTCTGATATTGAATGGCGGATAATTTTTGATTATTTGGTGTTTGAGCATAATCTGTTGTATAAGACGGTTTTGCGGGCGTCGGACTTTTTTCAAGATAATTACGTCAAGTATGGAATGGCTCATGTAAGAGATATTATGAATGTTAGTGATGACAAATATAATTTGGCCATGGAGGTTGTTTTCGACTTTTTGGCTATCGCCAATGATGGTTTGTATTACCATGTTTTGCAACACAGGGATCGGTATATGATCGCTTTCAAGGCTCGTGGTGGCGATTTTGTGCGCAGGATCTTGGGTATTTGGAAGCCAAAATATGAAGAAAACTGGGCTCGGATACTGGATCTTTTGCTGCACTCTGTTTGTGATGATATCTTTGATGAAAGGAATTTCGATGAGGGATTGAAGGCTTTTTCTTTAATGATGAATGCTAACAGAATTCATAGACCGGTGGAGAAATCGGAGATGTTTAGAAAAATTTAGGGTTGTGATATAAATTTAATATCATAACCAATTTTGCCATGAAAAAGTTTTGGATTTTGATTGTTCTTTCCCTTTCAATCGTTGCTTTTGCGGTTCCTCCGGCTTTTGCCCGTGATGGTAAATATGGCAAAATCACTGTTACTTCCAAATCGTTTAGGAATAATAAAAATATTCCGGTTAGGTACACTATGGTGACAGGTAATTCTGATGCTTGGAATGTATCTCCGCAGCTTTCATTCAAAACTAAAAGCAAAAAGGTGAAGTCCTATGCTTTGCTAATGTATGATAAAGCTCCAATTGCCAAAAATTGGGTGCATTGGTGTGTCACTGGTATACCGGTGAATGAGGTGAATTTGGTGGAAGGGGCTTCAGGGGATTCGGGCGGAATATATGCTAATCATATGCCGATAAACAGTGATCAATGGGCTAATAGTTATGGTTATGGGGCAGATTATACTGGTTATATCTATGGCGCATATTCTAAAATAAAACCGACCACTTGAGATAGAATGGATATGACAAAATATCATCTAACCCAAGTGGTTTATGAAGGTCAAAGAATCCGGTGTTTCACAACTTATTTCAGCAGGTTGTACGGTTGAACAAAATCTTGGAAAAGTTCTCAATTATTTTCCCAATGGTTCAACGAACGCGTCGGCTGAAAGTTTCAACGCAAAACTCAAAGGATTC
>JACRIB010000086.1 GCA_016235895.1 Candidatus Peregrinibacteria bacterium
CACTGATTTCAAGGCTTGAGAAGCCACCAAACCAGCAAAACCTCTTCTCGAGACGACAACTGGACGAACTAGGCTCGTAGCCAAAAAATACCTTAAACAAGCCATTGTTCAGCTATTGGAAAAACTGGGGCCTTTTTAGCATAATGTGCTTGCCATCTTTGGATTTTTGATGTTTAATATCAGCACATGAAAGGCATAATTCTCGCAGGAGGTACGGGTAGCAGGCTCTATCCTCTCACAAAAGTCACCAATAAACATCTTTTACCGGTTTATAATAAGCCGATGATTTATTATCCGCTTTTTTCGATGAAAGAAGCGGGAATCACAGAGATATTGATTGTTTCCGGTATTGGTCACGCAGGCAGTTTCCTGGAGCTTTTGGGTTCGGGGGCGCAGTTTGGCCTGAAAATAGCTTATGAAGTGCAGGAAGAGGCCGGTGGCATCGCCCAAGCCCTTGGTTTGGCTCAAGGGTTTGCCAATAATGAAAAAGTGATGGTGATTCTGGGAGACAACATTTTTGAGGATAATTTGTTTGAAGCGGCGAAGGATTTCAGAATTCAGCCGCGGGGCGCGAAGATTTTTCTGAAAAACGTAAAGAATCCGCAATCTTATGGTGTGGCGGACCTCCAGGATGGTAAATTCAAGTCAATTATTGAAAAACCAAAAAATCCCCCTTCTGATCTGGCGGTGGTGGGCTGCTACATGTACGATCCGCAGGTTTTTGACGTGATTAAGGGACTCAAGCCCTCCGGACGTAATGAATTGGAAATAACCGATGTAAACAACTTTTATCTGGAGCAAGGGACGCTAAAGCATGGGATTTTGCAGGGATTTTGGGGTGACTGCGGAGAATCTTTTGACAGTTTGATGGAGAGTGGAAGATTGATTCAGGGCAGCCGTTTGGCCCAACTGGATGAGCGCTTAAACATAGTTAATGAAAGAACGCACAAAAAACTTCAAGATAAGCAGGCTACTCGAATTTTAGCTCAAAAATAGATGAAAAAAATTGTCGTAACCGGGTCGCTTGCATACGATCATCTGATGACTTTTGACGGTAAGTTTTCGCAGTCGCTGATTGTGGAAAAATTGGATGATTTGAGTGTGTCGTTTTTGGCGGATAGTCATGTGCAGGATTTTGGCGGTTGCGCGGGGAATATTGCTTATAATTTGAAACTTTTGGGGTGTGAACCGCTGATTTTAGGTGTGGCCGGGGCGGATTTTCAGAGATACGCAAAATGGCTCAAGAGTCTGGGAATTTCCACGGATCATGTTTTTATTGATCAACAAAAAAATACCGCTTCGGCTTATGTTTTAAGCGACAAAAAACAGAATCAAATCTCTATTTTTTCGCCGAGTGCGATGGAAAATTATAAAAATGGTTTGGAGCTGAAGGGCGTGAATCTGGCGGATATTGCGTGTGCGATTATCGCACCGGAGCCGCCGAAAAGAATGCTTGGTTTTGGCCGCTATTTCAGAAAAAACGCTGTGCCATATATTTTTGATCCAGGTCAGGCGATTCCGGCGATGAGCAAGGAAGAAATTTTGGAATTATTGAAAGGCGCGGTGGGGATGATTTTGAATGAATATGAATTGGCAATGATCAAAAAAAAAGCCGGATTGAACATAAAAAACGGATTTTTGATTAAAACTACCGGAGAAAAAGGCTGTGAAATTTTTGAAAAAGGAAAAGTGGTGAAAGTGCCTGCGGTATCCGGCGTAAAGGTGGTGGACGTGACCGGCTGTGGTGATGCTTTTCGGGCGGGGTTTATTGCGGGATATGTCGAAGGTAAATCGTTAATCGAGGCCTGCAAAATGGCTAATAGATGCGCTGCTTTTGCGCTTGAACAGAGAGGCACACAAAATCATAAATTTACGAGAAAAAATTTTTAAGTTTTTGTTCCACCTTTAAATGTTTTTTCAAATTTTCATTATTTAGATGGTGCAATTTTTCGGTGAATTTTATTTTGCTGTCTTTTAATGAAATAAAGAGATTTTGGAGTAAATAATTATTGATTTTTTCATGTTGAAGACAATATTTTTCCAAGCCGGAATCCTTGATCATGGAATCTATTTTGCGCGAATAACTGATAGCAATAAACGGCTTGCAGGCCTTTATGGCACAAATAATGGAATGTAAACGCATGCCAAAAACGAAATCCGCTTGTTCAAAATGTGCCAATAATTCTTTGGTGTCGGTGATGGCGGAAAAATGTTTTATTTTATTTTTTTGTTGAATATGAGCGATCACCGTCTTGTGCAGTTCATAGTCCCCTACCACTCCTTGTTGAAAGTCAATAAATTCCAGCTGGCAATTTTGCTCTTCGATAAGCCAATTACAGAAGGTCCCGAATTCTTTGATGAGATCATTTGGGAAACCAAATAAATTGCGCAGGGCGATGATGATCGTTGGGGATTTTTTTTGAGTTACGACCGGTTTGCTTGATGGTAGGCGAAAGGCCAAATCCGGCGTGACAAAAATTTTTTGATGAACACCAATTTTGCTTAATTCCTTGGCGGAATCTTGATCGCGGACAGCGATGAAGGCCGCTTTTTTGAAAATACTTTTAATGAGAAATTTGCTGATGGTGGAGAGCGGACCGATGCTTTGGCCGTAAATGATAAGTGGCTTTTTGTATTTCAAAGCTTGACGAGCTTGAATGGCCCAAATGATGCTGGCGTGAATTTTTAAATCGTTGAACAGGCCACCACCGCCGAGAATGAAATAGTCGCATTCCTTTACGGCTTTGATGGTTTCTTCCGACCCGCTGAAAAAACTGCGAACGCCGGCCGGAAATTTGGAAACCGATTGCACATTATAGATTTTTGTCGTTGCTGCGGGATCGCCGCTCATGACAGTGATTTCTGCCCTTGGTGCTGCGGTTTTTAATGTTTCCAACAAACCCTCCAGGATGAGCTCATCACCCAGGTTTTGCGCCCCATAATTCCCACATACTACGATTTTCATGTTTGATTAAAACAAAAGACCCTCTATGAATAGCACAAATTCCGTGTTTTGCTAAGCGGGAACGATGTGGTCTGTGATGAGGTATGTTCAAATTATGCCTGTGCCGGCGTTCCTTCTTCTTTGGCCTTTTCAGCCTCTTCTTTGGCTTTTTGAGCGGCTAATTCTTCTATTGAATGTTCCAATTCTTCTTCGCCGACAAAAGTTTCTTGCAGTCTGGCGGATTTTCCGAATCTATTGGTCATATAATACAATTTAGCACGACGTACTTTGCCTTCTTTCTTCACTTGAATTTTTTCAATATTTGGAGAATAAGGAGGGAAAATTTTCTCGACACCGATGCCCTCGACAATCTTACGAACGGTAAAGGTCTTATCAGCTCCGTGTCCACTACTGATTTTTATGATCAGGCCTTCAAAAATCTGCACACGTTCTTTTTCGCCTTCTTTAATTTTCTGATGAATACGTACGGTATAACCAGGTTTAAGATCGGGAATTTTCTTTTTGATTGCTAATTTTTGAACGTCTTGAAGGAGTGACATAGTGTTGTTAAATAGATAGCGGAGGAAATATATAGATGCCGGACCCTTTTGGCAAGTGGTTTTTATTCGCGCTTTGCGCTCAGGTGTTGATCTTATTGATCGCTACTTGATTATCTTTGTCGTTGATCAATTCGGAAATGAATTTGTCATTACAATTCAATCTGTAGCGATAATCTTCTTCGGTCATCACCGTAAACCTTATCGGGCGTTTGGTGCGTAAGTCGTTGTTGATGTAATTGGTGAGTCTTTCACGATCGACATTGCCTACGATCAGCATATCCACACTGTTTGTGGGCTTTTCAACAAATTGTCCGGCAAGCGCCAGGACTTTAATTTCACCCATCTGTTCAAGATCTTTGATCAAACTTTCGTTGGAAGAAATGGCTTTGATGATAATGCTTTTTAGCTCTTCATAAAGAGCAAAATTGACATTAACGTAATAGTATTTTTTGCGATTTTTAGCGCGCGTTTTGAGTAGACCGGCACGCTTGAGGTTATCCAGTTCACGGCGAACTGAATTAATTTGTTCATCAAGTTTACGAGTCAGCTCTCTGATGAAAAATTCCTCGGTGGGATTCATCAGAAAAATGGTTAGTAACTTGATACGCGTATTTGACGTAAAAAGCCTTTTTAACATACCCTGGTTTTATTGCCCAGCGCCAATGTATACAAATTGTGTACGCTTGGCAAGAGATTCGAAACAATGCCCACTCGCTGCGCTCGTGGCTATTAAAATTGTTGTTCATCGTCCTCGGGAGTGCTCGAGAGGATGCGAGTAATGAAGGCGTGATAGCAGGCGCCGGTGATAATTCCTATGACGGCGATGCCTAAAATCACGATGGTTGGTCCTTGAGCGATTGAATAGAAAAAGAAATTTAAAGAATTGCATTGCGCGCCAATATTCTCGAAGGACAAGATCAAAATGAGCACGGTCATGATGATCGACGCGGTCAAGTATAATGCTTTCATAGGGATTTTTTTAAATGAGTAATTCCATTCTATGCCAGAGATCTCTAAGCTTGCAAGACTTTATCGAAAAGTTTTTGGATAGCCAGACGATTGGCGATTTGAGTAGACAGTTTGCCGCCGGCGAATTCGGCTTCGATTTTCTTGTGTTGATCTTCCGGATACATGGCTTTCAGCTTATCTAATTCAGTTTTCAAGTCCTCATCGCTGATTTTAATTTCCTCGGCTTTTAGTAAAAATTGGAGAGCCAGTCTGATCTTTACGCGTTTTTCGGCTTCTACGGAATATTTTTTGAGTAAATCTTCTTCCGTTGTTTTGGCTTGTTCAAGAAATTTTTTGAATTCCATGCCTTTGGCTTCGATTTCTTCTTTAATTTCAGAGATCATGAATTGAGCCTCATCATCGATCATAATTTGTGGCAGCTCGACCTTCATTTCCTTGAGAACTTTTTCTATATATTCGTTTTCCTGTTTTACTTTGGCTTCGTCTTCTTTTTTGCGGCGAATATTTTCCTCAAGTTCTTTTTTGAATTCGTCTACCGTGTGTTTGTGACCGGTCGCGCGCTCGATTAGGGCTTCATTGAGCTCCGGAGTAGAGGGCTCTTCAATGCGTTTCACTTCCACTTTGAATTTCAATTTTTTATTTTGAAAGTCTTTTTTGTGATAATCTTTTGGAAAAGTGAGATCGAATTCTTTTTTGTCGTCTTTTTTGAGGCCAATTAAATTTTCTTCAAAGCCTGGTATCAGGGTAGAGTCCCCGACAATTAAAGGGTGATTGGTGCTCTTTGTATTTGGAACGGCTGCGCCGTTTTGTTCATCAAAACCTTCGAAATCAATTTCGGCTCTATCACCTTTTTTGATTTCACGCTCGACGTCTTTGTAAATCGTATTATATTTTTTCAGATCATTGATGACTTCCTCCAGGTCCTTTTCGGTTACTTTCACTTCTTCTTTTTTTGATTTAATGGACTTGTGATCTTTGATTTCAACATGCGGCATTACGGCGACGGTGGCCATGTAGGTCAAAGGATTTTCTTTTTCCAATTTTACTTCCGGCCGTGTAACGATCTGAAGTTTTTCTTTTGTGACTATTTCGGCATAAGATTCACGAATAGCCAGGTCCTGGGCATGAGCGGTTATGTATTTTTTATCAACGTGCTGCTCGAGAATGTGTGGAGGCACGTGACCCTTGCGAAAGCCTTTTATATCGATATCCCGGGCAATTTCCTCGGTGGCTTTTTTGAGGTATGCCGGCATCTGATCATCGGCGATAGTCACGATAATTTCAACGAGAGATTTCGGCAAATGTTTAATTTTGTAGTCCATGAAATGGTGTGTTATAAGCAAACTGCGAGGAGTTTACAGGTCAGGTGGGCTTTTGGCAATACGTAGTTTCACGAATCTCAAGTGCACCCCCGGAAAGAAAAGGGATGTAGAATAGGTATGTATAAATATCTAACCCTACACCCCATGAAACTATATCATCCAACGAAAGGATTGAAAGGAATTCGTACAGTTTTGAATC
>JACRIB010000085.1 GCA_016235895.1 Candidatus Peregrinibacteria bacterium
ATTCAAAACTGTACGAATTCCTTTCAATCCTTTCGTTGGATGATATAGTTTCATGGGGTGTAGGGTTAGATATTTATACATACCTATTCTACATCCCTTTTCTTTCCGGGGGTGCACTTGAGATTCGTGAAACTACGTAGGGAAAGTCATGGCTAAGCCATATTTCTACTCATCATCATCCCCTTTATCCAAATCAGCTTTCGGCACCATCGCCATAAAATTACCTTGCTCGGTAGCCCAATTTTCCAAAATTCTACCGGCCGCCTCGCTTCCCGTATCTTTATAAAAAGCTTCAAGTTGGTGCTTCAATAAATCCAAATCTTTCAGAGAAAGGTGCTTTGGTGCGACATAATCCTTGGCATACTTCAATTCTTTGCTCTTGTCCGAATTGTATAAGAATAATTTTCCACCGGTCATCCTCGAACCGATTTCACCGATATAATCACCCAGCAAAATACCCAAACCCGCGGTCATATATTCAAAAGGATAATCCAGCGCACCCTCAGCCACAATTGTCGCTCCGCTATTTCTCACGCCAAGTCTGGCACCGGCAATTCCACCACAATGCAAAGTACCGCCCGTAGCCCACATACAAGCCTGATTTCCCAAAAGTACTTTCTTTTCCACATCAAGTTCCTGAGGACATTTAATCACAATTTTTGCCGTACCGGACATCGCCTGTCCACAAGAATCATTCATGAAACCGGTATGCTCCAGAGTCATGCCGTCGCTCACCGCAAAACCATAGTTATGACCGCCCCAACCACGACTCTTCAGGGTTATTCGATGTTCCGGAGTTAAAATTTTCTTTCTCCTCATCCTCTTATAAATTTGTCCGGCGAGCCCCACGGCAAATTCTCTGTCTCGATTGTTCACATTGTATTCCAGCATCAACGTATTCATTTGACCATCCAGGAATGGCTCCGCCTGGTCAATAATCATGTTACCCAAAGGATTTTCATAAACCGACCTCACCGCACCTTTTATTCCATAACGAATCGCCTTGGGATTTTTCCACTTTGGAGGTTTCACTTTACGCAGCAACGGAGTTTCCAAATCCATACTGTCCACGGCTGGCCTACCAGTCTCCCGCTGTTCAAGCATGTCCACATTTCCAATCATATCTTCCCAATTATTTTTGTTGAAACCAAGCTTCACAATCTCACGTTGTATGGCACGACCAAAAGCTTGAAGTCCTCTCTCCACTCCGCCCGCGCCTTTATCAATCAAATACTCTAAAATTGACGCGAAGTTCTGTTCCGCAAACCCTTCCGGCCTTTCACCTTTCACGAAGAATTTCACAATTCTTTCCCAATCCTGAGTCGTTATACCGATAGGACATTTATCGGTATGGCAAGATTTACAAGCAATACATTTACAAAAAATCATCAAAAGCGTGCCCAGGCCAATACCGTCGCCACCCAAACCCAAAGTCTTAACAAAATCCAGAGGCGTCATCATTTTGCCATCACCACGCAACTGAATTCTATCTCGCACACCGGAACTGACCAAATATTGATGAGCTTCGGAAAGACCATTTTCGACCATCCAGCCATTATTTTCAATCGACAATTCGTCAGCCGCGCCGGTACTGGCATCAAAACCGCTCACCTCGATGACATCCGCTCCGGCTTTTACAATTCCTTCAGCGATACTGCCAAGTCCCGGCATCGAAGCGAGTTTTATGGAAATTCTGGCCCGTAGATTCAAAGCTCGGAGAGCCCTTATGCGTCCCTTTAAATCTTCAATGCTGTAAATATCATGATTTGGTGGAGGAGAAATAAGCCTTGTGCCAATTTTCACATGCCTCATCTCCGCCACAAATTTGTTAACCTTTTTTTCCGGCAGGTCGCCGCCCTCACCGGGCTTGGCGCCTTGAGCGATTTTGATACAAAGTTCATCCGCTTCCATCAAATACTGCAAATCCACACCCCAGCCAGCAGTACCCATTTGCCTGGATTCCGATCTGTCCATCGGCCTGGATCCATCACGACTTCTCTCCGGCTCTTCGCCACCTTCACCGTTCGCACTTTGCACTCCTACGCGCTTACATCCTCTCACCATCGCCGCATGCGCGGCAGGCCCTTGTGCTCCCAAGGACATGTGCGACTGGAAAATATGTTTAAAAATCTGCTCTAAACTCGGCGCATTTTTCATCATATCAGGAGTAATTTCTTCATCCCCGTACTTATATTTAACTCTCAAATTATCGCGCAATGTCAGATTTTTTCCTTCACGTCGTTTGCAAGCAGCCGCAAAAGCAATATCCGAAAGGTCTTCATCGGAAAATTTAATTCCATCATCATAAAGTTTTGGACATTCTTCGGCCGAAAGTTTTTTCTTCAAATCTTTAATATCCGGATAAGCAACAAGATTGAACAATTCGCGCAATTCGGTTTCATAAGCCCCTTCAGCTTTTTCATCTTTTTCTTTTGTATTAGACATCCATTCATCCGCATCGGCATAACGTTCCGCCTGCGACTTCACCAGCGTTTCAAAAACCAAACGCATGTCCATGCCACCAACTTTGGAATTGATCTTTGCCCCACCCTGATTCACCACTTCGGGCGCCAAACCAATTCCGGAAACCCAGTATCCACCGGTCGCTCCTATAGCCGTGGTAATGCCAAGCTTCATCAAAACCTTGCCAAAAGCCGCACTTTCTCCGACAAAAAAGTTTTTCATCGCCTGCTGCGGATCTTTTCCTTTCATCGCAATAGCCTCCAACAAATACGGACAAACAGCGTCGCAACCATTGGCAATCAAAACACCGGAATCATGGGCATGCCTGATTCCACCACTCTCAACAACCAAAGAGATATTTCTTCGCAAACCCTTGTTTATGAGCGCGGTATGAATTCTCTGTACCAGAAAAACCGGCGGAATCGCCAACCTCTCAGTACCGTTATCAAAAACATTTTTGTCCGAAAGTACAATAACCGAAGAACGATGACTCTGATCAAGTGAAGCCTCATGTACAACTTCCTCGATAATCTGCGCAATTCTGGCGGAAAAACTCTCGTAATCTCCTCCGCCAAAACCAATATCAATCGTCTTAACTTTTGCTTTATTTTTCGCGGGCTTGCGCATGCTTTCAAGCATACGAGTCGAAAGTAACGGCGAAGGCAACTCAAATTGCGGATGAATAGGCTGATAGCTTGGCTTTCTAGCAGAAATCTGTGGCATGGAACCCAACCGAACATCGTGCTCCACCACATCCGGCTCACCCTGAGCATCAAAAGGAGGATTTGTAACGATTGCAGCGCTAGCCTTGTAAAGATCTCCGCTATTGGCCAACCTTGGGTCCAAAACACCAACGGGAGTATGCGAACCCAAAGAACTTATTATCGGTTTGGCATTGGAAAGCCTGGTAACCGCACTGTCAACATGTCGATGCTTCCAACCAAAAGCCGCAAGTCTCACCTTCAAATCCTTATCATTCAAAACCTCATTGGTGCAAATCGGTGTTTCTTGAGCCTTGTCGGCAGGATCGGGAACCCCCTCCGGAACAATTAATTTACTGCGAGACAATTGTCTCCAATTCAAACCGGTTTCTCTCAAAATTTTATCAAACAAAGCATTGCCACCAACAACTTCACCGGTCCTAAGATCGATATTCATTCCGCCACCAGCCTCAAACCGCCCAATATCTTGAATATCGGAAAAACTAGGCTCAAAAGCTCCAGCCTCACTGGAAAATCCTATTACCCGACCCGCTTGACCATTTTTATATTTCAACCAATTCATCATGCGCAAACCGAGCCTGTCCAAACGCACGGAAAAATCCCTACCATCGGTAGCGAGAACAGCCGCAGGACCCTCCCACATACCCAAAGTGCCCATCGCGCGCTTGCTCGCTTTGATAAAATCCTCCATTTCAGCATGCAAAACCTTTTTCAAAGCCGGCGGCATCAAGCGTAGCATCGCTTCGGCCAATGTCACGCCATTGGCAAGCATCAGACCCAAAGCATCGGTTAAGTGTATCGAATCGCTACCGCCATTAGTCAAAAGTTTATTGAAAAACCCCAGTGCCCTACCCAAATCAAGCAAGGCTTTTCTGTTCGCGGCAATAGTATTTATTTCACCATTATGCCCCAACATATCGGTAGGCTGAGGATTCGCCGCAAGCACATTGGTTGCAAAACGCCCATGAGTAATAATTGCCACCGCCATCAATTCCAAAAGATCGGTAAAATACGCCTGAGCACCGTTTACACCGGCTAGTTCTTCCGGCGTAATTAATCCACTGTAAGCAATTCTATCAAGTGCAAGCGATCTTCTGACCACATTTCTTATATCCGCATTTATTCTGCGTCCGGCAATATAAAGCGCCCTGGAATCAGCCACGCGATCAACTCCTTCAGTCATAAAAAACAATTGCTGATATTTCGGCAATTGCGGCAACCTATCTTCACACATACCATTCTCATTCGTAGGAACATCTCTCCAGCCCAAAGGTGTAAGCCCTTCGCGCTCAAAACAACGCTCTATCGCACGTCTCGTTTCCTGCAAAACAATCTCCGAATCGTCACGCCGAAATTCAAACATACCCACCTGCAAACGATGCAAATCCCCATTGAGCCTTTTTCTCTGCCTCTCGGTAAGCATTTGCGCCATTTGTTCTTTGTCGTAAACCAGCAAACCACCGGCACCATCAGCCGCAATCACTTCGCCATAATCGTTATAAGTAACACCAGTTCTGAAAGGCATATTAGCAACCGCCCGAAGACCGTCTTTAGTCAGAGCTTGGCTGGCCTTCCCTTCAAGTGAAACCAAACCCGCAACACCGCAAGAACCATTAGCCTCGGGATAACCATCTTCGTCGACACGAGGCTTCCATTCGTTGGAGTCCTCATCACCGCCATATTTCACTCTTTGACAAATTTCCAACATGTATTAATGCTAAAATTTACGATCAAATTAGCAAAATACGGTTTAAAAGCAAACAAATTCATACCGCTAAGAGGCAAATTAACGTGCGAATTTTAAAAAATAGTTCAAAACAATTATCTTTTTCGTACTTTTTTGTTAAAATAGCCATCAGAAAAATAATTTTATCCTCCCCATGCCAAAAAACCAACCTCACGACCATCACACTTTCCGCGACGAACTCAAACGTCGCGATTTTCGCGTCACCATTTTCGGTTCGGCGCGCATTCAGCCAAACGATAAAATCTACAAACAGGTTTTTAATCTCGCCAAAGACATCGGCAAACATCGCTTCGACATCATTACCGGTGGCGGCCCAGGGCTTATGGAAGCCGCAAACGCCGGCCACGAAGCTGGCGACAAAGAAAATCGTTCCGATTCCATTGGCCTGGCCATCAAACTTCCCAAAGAACAAAACGACAATAAACATCTCGACCTTAGCAGACACTTCAGCAAATTTTCCGATCGTCTGGACAATTTTATGGCTCTTTCCAGCGTCGCCGTGGTGATGCCCGGGGGCGTGGGCAGCTGTCTGGAATTTTTTTACACCTGGCAACTGGTGCAAGTCGGCCACATTCATCCGATTCCAATTATTTTAGTTGGAGATGAATGGAAAAATCTGATCAAATGGGTAAAAAAATACCCGCTCAAAAAAGGCTATATCAACAACAAAGAAATGGAATGTGTGCACGTGGTAAAAGACAACCGCCAAGCCATGAGAATCATTTTCAAAACCCACAAAGAATTTATCGCCGGCAAAGAAAAAGCCAACAATAATTACTTGAAACGATGAACAAATCCGCCATCGGTCTCATAGGCCTCGCCACCATGGGCGCGAATCTCGCGCGCAACATCGCCAATAAAGGGTTTCGTGTGAGTGTTTTTAACCGCACCACTGAAAAAACGGAAAAATTCGTTAAACATGCGACGAAGTCGCAAAGCGAGCCTAAGGGCGAGCAAAACGTGAGCGAAGCGAACTCCAATCTTATAGGCACCTACACTCTCCAAGAATTCGTCGCAGGCCTCGAAACTCCCCGCAAAATAATTCTACTGATAAAAGCCGGCCAGGCCGTAGATGACATGACTGCTGAATTATCGCCTCTATTAGACAAAAATGACATCATCATCGATTGCGGAAATTCGCATTTCAAAGACACCGAAAGACGCCAAAAAGAACTCGCAAAACACGACCTGAATTTCATCGGCTGCGGCATTTCCGGCGGTGAAGAAGGCGCACTACATGGGCCGAGCCTCATGCCCGGCGGTAAAAAAGAGGCCTGGAAAAAAATTCGCCCGATTTTTGAAAAAATTGCCGCCAAAGATTTCGCAGGCAAACCTTGCGTCACCCACATCGGCGATTTTGGCAGCGGCCACTTTGTAAAAATGGTCCACAACGGCATCGAATACGCCATTATGCAGCTGCTCGCCGAAAGCTACGACATGCTAAAAAATCTGGGTGGCTTCAGCAATTCTGAACTCGCAAAAATTTTCACCGGTTACAATAAAAATCCGAATTTGAAATCTTTTTTAATCGAAATCACCGCCAAAATTTTTGTCAAAAAAGATCCCGAAGATCACTCAAAAAATCCGCATTTCCTCATCGATCTAATCAAGGATGCCGCCGGCCAAAAAGGCACCGGCAAATGGACCACGGAAATCGCACATGATCTGGGCGTTTATGCTCCCACCATCAATGCCGCCGTCGATGCCCGCATCGTTTCCGGCGACACCAAAACACGCGAAATGAGCCAGCGCATGTTGAAAATACAAACCACCGCAAAAAGACTCACCCCGGCCGACAAAAAAAAACTAGTTAAACAAGTGGAAAACGCCCTCGAACTCGCTACGATGATCTGTTATGAACAAGGCATCGGACTGATCAGCAAGGCAGATAAAGAATTCCACTGGAATTTAAATCGCAGCGAAATTATCCGCATCTGGCAAGGCGGCTGCATTATCCGTTCCGGTTATTTAAAAGATCTCGCCATCGCTCTTGGTGCAGATCAAAAAACTGCCATGACCATGTTCACAAAAATCATGCAAAATCTCGGCGGCGACAAACAAAAATCCTGGCGCAAAGTCATTTTGCTGGCGGTAGAATCAGCCATCCCCGTCCCCGCTTTTTATGCCACGCTAAATTATTACGATTCCTACGCCGAAGCGCGCCTGCCCCAGAATCTAATCCAGGCCCAGCGCGACTTTTTCGGCGCCCACGGCTACGAAAGAACCGACAAACCGGGTTCATTTCACATTAAATGGTAAATTTTTTGCGTCTCTATCCAGCAATGTACAAGCCCTTTCTCCGGGCACGACCTGACTATTCATTTTTAGGAACAACATTCTGGAATCTTTTTCAGCATAAACCGGCTCAGAGCCCTGATAGCCTATCAACACGCCCTTTTCCACGATTTCAAAATTCTGAAAATCTTTCATGAAAGCAAAATTTTCCCCGGCAAAAATTGCTCCATAAGCATTCCAAACTTTGAAAGTTTTTGTAGTTTCCGCCTGATGATGTTTTGCTTCAAAATTTTCCTCAAAAAT
>JACRIB010000016.1 GCA_016235895.1 Candidatus Peregrinibacteria bacterium
AACGTTTCGCACTTTGCGATGATTGGCGCTGGTACAATTTTAGCACGCAGTGCTACACCAGCGCCAAATATGGGCGTAGCGACCGTAGGGAGCGGAGCCGCAAAGTGCGTGTTGTACGATGCTGAGAAAAACCCTTTTACAACTTACTTCTTACTTCGTCTCTAACACCCTCTACTCCGGAATGTTCACCCAGAACTTTTCCCATTTCTTGTAGTTGAGGATTATCAAGGTTACGAAGTACATTGTGCAAAATTAAAAGCTGATCTGCTGACATACCAGCTTTTTCGCAGCGTTCCAATACTTGATTTTGTACTTCTCCAGGAATAGTTTCTGGAGCTTTAGGTTGATCTGATCCTTCTGTAGCTATATTTGAGAAGATTAAATAATAAGATGTGACTTTATCAGCTTTTAATTTTGCGTGTCAATACGTTTTGGGTTTTTCTCAGTTTCGTACAACTCCTGTTTATGCGAACTTTTTGTGGTATGGTAACATAAGTCCTGCATTTGCGCTATGCAAAAAAAGTTTGCATAAACAGCGGAGGAGAGCGGTTTTGGAAAATATTTTAGAAAAATTTTAAGTTTATTTTAGATTTATTTTAAGAAAATTTTAGATTCGACTGGTATTAATAAAATAAATTTTTGTGATTATCAAAAACTGTTCTATAATTGAGGAGCTTTAATACATCCTTATGAAAAAAATCAACTGGGGAAAATTAGACCATGATGTATGGCCTGAATATACCGAAGAAGAAAAAAAAGCTCTTATTAAAGCTATCGAAAAAGCTCCAGCAGTTGTTGATTATCACGAAAAAAAGAGACGTTTCGTGATAATTTATGATTAAAAATTCGCACATATTGTTTGATACATGTATTTTAAATAATCTTTTATCTAAAGAGTTTTTCTTGAGGGATCAAACGAAATTGTTGTTTAAAGAATTAACTAATCTCGGCAATATTTTATATGTTAGTGAATTTACAAAATACGAATTATTAAGAGATGCCAACCTTAATAAAAAAATGGCATTTGGGGAATTGCTGAATACCTTCCGTGTGATTACCAATAGCAGGGATAGGTTGGAAAGAGCAGTAAAACTTTATGAATCATACAAACATGAGCCGAGTATTAATAGCATTCTTCACTCAATTTCAGACGTTGATATTTTTATCGGCTCTTTGATTTTTACTGATCAAAAACCTTATCTTCTTACTGCGGATTTTGCTGATTTTCCCAGGCCTTTTTTTGTTGAAAGGGATATTTTTCCAATTGAATTCAGAAGACCGCGGGGAAATATGAACTGTTTGTATTACTACTTATTGCAGGCAAATATATGATTAACTTATAATTTTATGATGGAGGCGGATGTTCGCTATCTCGAAAGAGAATTAAAAATCAGAAATTACAGCATCAGAACAGTGCAGGCCTATTGTTTGGCCGTGCGGGAATTTCTGAAATTTGCGCAAAAATTTGGCAAAACGTACCTGAATTTTAAGCGGCTGGATGAGGATTTTATCAAGGATTTTTTGTTGCGCAAAAAGGACCTCGATTGTTCGCCTAAAACACTAAATGTTTATCTGTCTGGAATAAAATATTTCTACAAAGAAGTTTTGGGAATAACGCATCCAATAAAAATAAAATTCGCTAAGATAAACAATAAATTGCCGGTGATTTTGTCACATGAAGAAATTATGGAAATTATACGAACTTTGCAAAATTTCAAGCATCGGGCAATCATTGCCCTGGCTTACGGCGCGGGATTGAGAGTCAGTGAAGTTACAAAAATAAAAATCGCCGACCTGAATTTTCATCAAAAATCCATCAATATTCGCCAATCCAAAGGCAATAGAGATAGAATTTCTCTTCTTCCAGAGCCATTGATCAATGATTTGAAAAAATTAATCGGCAATCGCGAGCCAAAAGAATATTTATTCCAAAGCAATCGAGGTGGAAAACTGACCACTCGTACATTACAAAAGATTTTTCGCATGGCCGTCGACCGTGCCCGTATCTGTAAAAACCCGACATTTCATTCTCTAAGACATAGTTTTGCCACTCACCTACTTGAAGGTGGTACTAATCTGCGCCTTATTCAGGAACTCCTTGGCCACCAAAATATTCGCACCACGCAAATTTACACGCAAGTTTCCCCTTCCATGATGACAAGCGTGAAAAGTCCGCTATAATGGCGGCATGAGTGATACACAAGCAATATCGAGTTCAGCCCAAGTGGTTGAGGCAAAGCCGGCGCCGGTGGTAGCGGTTGATGACAATCCCATACTTTTCTACTGCAAAGATTGCGCGGAAATCGTGGAAACCCGTAGGGTTGGCGGAAAATACGTCTACACCTGCAAAAAATGCGGTACAAAAAACGTAGCTTTTGGTACGAAGAAAAGCATTTATGGCTTTTTCAAGCTGGCGGATAAAGAAAAAGCCAAGCTGCGTGAAGAGAAACGTGAGGAAAAGCGCCGTATGCAGATGGAAAAATCCAGTAAATCCTTGCCGCCGCGCGCTGTTTAACGACGAGATTTTAGAAATTTTAGATTTTTTTTAATTTTATTTTAAGAAAATTTTAAGTTAGTGTGCTATTAATCTGATGTCTTCAGATTTTTCAAGGATTTTGTAAAATTCCCTTGACGGTGAGTGTATGCTCACCTATACTGGGGACGAATAATCCTTAACACAAAAAATATGGATGCAAAAAGTGAGAAGAGCAAGGCTATCGAGCTGGCCATTGCGCAGATCGAAAAAAATTTCGGTAAAGGCTCGATTATGAAAATGGGTGAAATTGGGAAGTTTCCAATTGAGACGATTTCAACCGGTTCTATATCCTTGGATGTGGCATTGGGCGGAGGTATTCCGCGCGGCAGAATCATCGAAATCTTTGGGCCGGAAAGTTCAGGCAAAACCACTTTGAGTTTGCACATTCTGGCTGAAGCGCAAAAAAAGGGCGGCACGGTTGGATTCATTGATGCGGAACATGCTCTTGATCCGGAGTATGCCAAAAGAATTGGCGTAAATATCGATGAATTGGTCCTATCGCAGCCGGATAGCGGTGAGCAGGCGCTGGACATTGTCGAAACTTTGGTAAGAAGTAACGCGCTGGATGTGGTGGTGGTGGATTCCGTGGCGGCTCTTGTGCCAAAAGCGGAAATTGATGGCGATATGGGCGATTCTCATATGGGACTTCAAGCTCGTCTTATGAGTCAGGCGCTCCGTAAATTGACAGCGGTTGTTTCCAAATCAAAAACAACGGTCATTTTTCTCAATCAGTTGCGCATGAAAATTGGCATAATGTTTGGCAATCCGGAGACCACAACTGGTGGTCAGGCACTGAAATTTTATGCTTCGGTACGTATGGATATTCGCGCTGCCGGCAAGATCGAAGATCCGGCAAGCGCTGAAAAAGAATTGATCGGCAATCATGTTAGAGTGAAGATTGTCAAAAACAAAATGGCTCCGCCCTTCAAGGTCGCGGAGTTCGATATCATGTACAACAGAGGCATTTCTTTCGAGGGTGATCTGTTGGATTTGGCCACAAAATACAATGTTACTCGTAAGTCCGGGGCTTTTTATACCTACAAGGATACCAAGCTCGGCCAGGGTCGCGAAAATGCCAAAAATTTTCTGATGGAAAATGATAAGGCCTGCAAAGCCATCGAGAAAGATGTGAAAACCTTGCTTTATGGCGATCCGAAAGAGGTGGAAAAATTAGTAGAAAAATTAACTGAAAAATTACCGGAAGAAGTATGACTAAATATGAAAAATTAATTCAGTACGCTTTGCGCATCATCGCTAAAAAACGTTATACCACTTTTGAAATTGAAAAAAAGTTGAAGCTGTTTTTGGCAAGGCAGGCCTGCCTGCCGGACAGGCAGAAGAAATTGGCAAAGGAGAACGCCGAGGAAGAGACCGAAGCCATCAATGCCGTGCTCGCAAGGCTGCAAGAATTAAAATATTTGGATGATTCAGTTTATGCCGATGATTATATCGCGGATAGAAAAAAGTTCAGACCTCGCGGCAAGTTTTTACTTGCCCGAGAATTAAAAAAGAAAGGACTGGATGCGGACTTGATTCAAAACGCCCTAGAAAAGCAAAAGTCAGACGAGTCCGAAACCGCAGTTAGAGCCCTGGAAAAAAAGTCCAGGCAATGGCATGATATTCCATTACCAAAGCAGAGAGAGAGAGCTTATCGCTTTCTCTCTGCCCGGGGCTTCGATTCGGATGCTATTTACAAAGCCATAAGTTGCTGTTACAATCGGGCCATAGAGTAGAATCAAGTTTTGATTCTGCTTTTTGTTTTGTTTATTTTGTAAATTTATTCATATGCAATCCCAATTTTTTGCTGCTATTAACCAGCTATGTGACGAAAAAAATATTCCGCGCGAGCGCGTGCTTGAAACCATTAAAGCCGCTTTGAAAGCCGCTTACCGCAAGGACTACGGCCACAAAGAAGAAAATGTGGACGTGGAAATTGATGAGAATTCCGGTTTGGCCACCGTTTTTTTGCTTAAAAAAGTGGTGAAAAAAGTGGCGGATGAATTCCTGGAAATTGTGCAAAAAGATGCTCTTAAATACAATAAAAACGCCAAAGTTGGTGATGACATAAAAATCGATGTTACGCCGATGAATTACGGCCGTATTGCCGCGCAAGCCGCAAAACAAGTTATCATTCAGAGGATCCAGGAAGCCGAAAGAGATGTGATGTATGACACCTTCAAGGATCGTGAAAATGAGCTGGTGAATGCGATGGTTCACCGTGTGGATGGCAACAATGTTTACATCAATCTTGACGATAAAATCACCACTCTGCTCCCACATGATCAGCAAATTCGCGGTGAAAAATATTATTCCGGCCAGAGAATAAAATTGTATTTGGACAGAGTTATCAAAACCACAAAGGGTCCGGAACTTTTGATTTCGCGTACCAATCCAAATCTCGTGAAAAAATTGTTGGAACTGGAAATTCCGGAGATCAAATCCGGCCTGGTGGTAGTGAAATCAATCGCGCGCGATCCGGGCGTGCGTTGTAAGGTGGCGGTTTCATCCAATGACGAAAAAATTGATCCGATCGGCTCGTGTGTAGGCCAAAAAGGCGTGCGCGTGCAAAACATCATGCAAGAGTTGAATGGCGAAAGAATCGACATTATTCAGTGGTCGGAAAATATGGAAGATTACATCCGTACTTCTTTGGCGCCGGCTAAAACTGCTGTAATTAAATTGTCGCTTGAGGAAAAGCGCGCCAAGGTTTATGTAAATCCAGATCAACGACCTTTGGCCATCGGTAAACAGGGCCAAAATGTGCGTCTGGCTTCCATTCTTACCGGTTGGGAAATTGATATCATGGATATCAGTGAATTCGCCGGAGCCCCGGGCGCGCCAAAAACGGAGGAGAAGCTTGAGGTAAAAAATCTGGAAGATTTGGGTCTGGATGCCGGCTTGGTTGAGAAATTGAAGACCGCTAATTTGACTTTGGTAGAACAGTTAAAGGGCTTGGGAGCTAAAGATCTGATGGAAGTCGAAGGCATCGACGAGGAGGGAGCTAAAGCCATCGCCGAAGCCGTGAAGAAGGTGAAGTAAGGGTTTTCCCTTCTATTTAGGCCTCTTTTCTGCTATAATAATGGGATATTTTCGAACCCACAGAGCGCTTGCGTTCCGGCGAGCCTAAGGGCGAG
Source organism: Candidatus Peregrinibacteria bacterium (assembly GCA_016235895.1). Classification (GTDB taxonomy): domain Bacteria; phylum Patescibacteriota; class Gracilibacteria; order UBA1369; family LOWO2-01-FULL-3; genus JACRIB01. The sequence goes on from JACRIB010000016.1 coordinate 5,671, forward strand.
CATGGTGAGCGAAGCGAAAACCTATTATTTATGGCAGACGATAAGGCTATACAAGCAGCCCAACAACTGGAAAAGGACCTGCAGGCCAAAAAAATTCAAGAAGCCGGCGGTGAAACAAGCTCGCCTGCCGGACAGGCAGGCGCGAAAACGGCCGTAAAAGATAATTCAAAAAATGCCGCCGAAACTCAAGTTGTTCTTACCGGTATGACCGGTATCAATCGGGAATTTCAGGAAAAATCGGTCTTGAAACAGGCCGAATCGCTGAATTTGCCGTATGTGAATATCGGCAAGACCCCACTAAATCCGGATTTCTTGAAATTGGTGGATCTTGAAACGGCTAAAAAAGCGCGTATTGTTCCATTTTTCAGAGTGGGTAAAAAAGTGCGTGTGGCCGTGCAGGACAGCAATAATCCCGATACCCAAGCCGTAATCAAGTCTTTGCAGGAAAAAGGTTTTGAAATCAATTTGAATCTGGCTTCGTCCGCGGGTATTGATGATGCGCTCTACATTTACGACCAGACCCAGAAGTACAGAAAAATGGAAATCGTGGAAAGTGTGGAAAAAAAATCCATCAAAACTTACGAAAAAGAAATTGCCACTTTGAAAGAATTGACGACTAAACTCGACAGCGTGACGGCCGAAGAAGGCTTGAATCTGCTCAATGTCGGCGCCATGAAGACCGGTGCTTCCGATGTGCATTATGAGCCCAATGAAAAAACGGTAATCGTGAGATTTCGTATTGATGGCGTTCTACATAAAGTTTTTGAAATCAAACCGGACACTTATATCAAAATTGTAAATCAACTCAAGTACAACAGCAGGATGAGGCTCAATGTCACGACGGTGCCGCAAGACGGACGTTATGATTTCTTGTTCAATGACCAGAGAATCGCGGTGCGTGTTTCTTCCATTCCAACGCCTTATACCGAGTCGTTCGTATGCAGATATTTGCCGAGCGAAGAGATTACCTTGAGTTTTGAAGAACTGGGATTTCAGGGCTTGGCGCTAATAAAATTGCAGAAAGTTTGTGAAATTTCTCATGGCATGGTGCTGGTCACGGGCCCTACCGGTTCGGGAAAAACAACCACGCTGTATTCCATTTTGAGTAAAATGAATACGCCTGAGGCGAAGATTATTACACTGGAGGATCCGGTGGAATACAATTTGCGCGGGGTGACCCAGAGCCAGATCGATGAAAAAAGAGACTATGATTTTGCCAAAGGTTTGCGCGCGATTTTGAGGCAGGATCCGGACATCGTGATGCTCGGAGAAATACGTGATTTGGAAACGGCGCAGACGGCCGCGCAGGCGGCGCTTACCGGTCACGTGGTGCTTTCCACTTTGCATACCAATAGCGCGATAGAAACTATTCCGCGCTTGGTAAATATGGGCTTGCCGCCATTCATGATCGGCCCTTCTTTGGATACCATTGTGGCCCAGAGGTTGGTGAGAAAAATGTGTCCAAAATGTTCTACCATGGAGCCGATTTCCGATTCCGCCAAAAAGGAATTTGAAGCAATTATGACGAATTTGAAAAATGTAAATCCGGCGGTGGTGGTGAATATTCCCGAAAAAATTCCGGCCGCTCACGGCTGTGATGACTGCAGCCAGACGGGGTATAAAGGCCGTTTGGTTATTTGCGAAGTGATTACTTTGAATAATGCCTTGAAAGATTTGATTTTAAATAAGGCCAGTCTGGTGGATTTGATTGGCGCGGCCAGAAAAGATGGCATGACTACCATGAAAGAAGATGGATTTTTGAAAGTGGCGCAGGGTCTTACTACGCTGGAAGAAGTCTATCGTGTGACTAACGTTTTAGATTAGAAAAAGCAAAGAAGGCGGCCAGGAACATGATAATTCCAAAGACGATAAAGACGAATTTATAAGGCAGGAAGAGAAAAGTCACCACGCCAATTAAGGGTGTGAGAAAATGGGAGATGGGATCATTGGTGCAATAAACGCCGTAAAATTTATCTTCATCTTTGACCGCAGTGTTTTCCAAAAAATATTCTTCCTTGAGCGGTTCAATCAGGCCTGCGCCGGTATTGGTGATCGCCAGTAAGCCAAAATTCAGTAGTGGCCAGGGGCTCAAAAAAATGATTGTCAGCATGATGCCAATGAAACAAAAACCGAAAGTAATCACTCTTCTCGGGGTGTATACCTTGCCAAATTCGCCGGTCTTAATTTCAAAAACAATAGCCGGAATCATGGCGAGAGAAAGAATGAGGCCGGACATGCCGGGGGAGTAGCCGGAATTGGCTACGTAAAGCGGAATGTAAAGATATTTGAAGGAGATCCAAAGCATGTAAATAACAGAAATTAAATAGATTTTTCGGCGCTCCTTGTTAATAAAAAATTCTTTTAAATTTTTGAGAAAATTACTTTCGGGATGTTTTTTGGAATTGATGATATGTTTTTTGTGAAAATAGGCGAGTCCGAAAAGCGACATCAAACTTTCGCCAATAAACACAGTTTCGTAATTCATGCGACTGGCGAGAAATCCGCCAACAAGAAGACCTATTAAACAGCCGATATTCTGGAATCTGAAGCGCAAACTTTCTTCTTTCCCGAGATTATTGGCTTTTGAAAAATCTCTGATAAAAAGCGCCAATACGATTTGCAGCATTAATTCCAGAAAAATTTTCATCGTCAGCAAAATGGCAATGGAGATAAATTTTGTGACAAATATAATTGCCAAAGTGGAAAAGGCCAGGATAGCCAAACTCCATTTTGTTATTGTGGTTCTTTCAACTTTGCGGAAAATAAAACCGCTGCCCAAGCCACCGAAAAGAGTAACAATTGCCAGGAAGGAAAAAAACAGGCTGACGTTGGAGTCCGAGTGCACCACTGTTTTCAAAAAATTTGGCAGGACTGGCGAGACCAGACAGGTGCCTATGGCTACGATCAGCGACATCCAAGCAAAAAACTTGCCGATTGGATGTCGATCGTGGGTGCGAATTTTGTAAAACATGGGGGGAATGGTTTTCCCTGATTTTAGCAGTTTCGATAATATTTTCCACTTTTTGTGGTGATTAATTGTTTGATTTCGAGAACCGAGATGCCTTGCAACAGCTCACTGATGGGCAAATTGGCTTTTGTACAAAGGGCTTCCATATCAAGGCCGCTATGCTTGGGCAGTTGAGAGATGATTTTCTCCTGGGAAGATGAAAGGTTGTAGGAATGTTTTAGCTTTTCTTTTAACTGATCTTTGTTTTTGAGCCGGGCTTGACGCTCCATTTCTGTGCGCTGGAAGGTTAAGTAATTTTTTTTAGCCAGATTGCGGAATAAGTGCGGCTGTTGTTTGAGAACTTCCAACACGTCATCACCTGAAGAAATGGCGTATGCCGCGCCTTTTTGTAAAAGTCGTAGAGTGCCAAGACTATTTTCCCGATCGATATCGCCGGGCACAGCAAAAATTTCTCTGCCTTGTTCCAGGGCATATTTTGCCGTAATCAGCGCGCCGGATTTTTCCGGAGCCTCTATCATAATTGTGCCGATGGAAAGCCCGCTAACGATGCGATTTCTCTGAGGGAAATTTGTGCGCAACGCCTCAAATTTGCCGGGATATTCGGAAAGAATCAGGCCGTTTTTTTCGATTTCAAGTGCCAGGCCGAGGTTTTCCGCCGGATAAATATAATCAATGCCGTTGCCGAGAACGGCGATAGTTGGCAAGCCGCATTCCAGGGCTGTACGATGGGCTATACTGTCAATGCCGAGAGCCAGGCCGGAGACGATGCAAATATCCAGACAGCTCAAATCCCGGATAATTTTTTGGGTCATTTCTTCGCCGTAGGCGGAATATTTGCGTGTGCCGACGATGCTGATGCAGGTTTTGGTTAGGTGGTCGAGGTTTCCCCTATAAAAGAGCTTTTCCGGTGGTTTGGTTATATGCTTGAGCAAATTTGGATAATTGCTGTCGCCGATTTGTAGAATTTTTGCGGGTAACATGTGAGTTTGGGTTAAAAAATAAGCAGAAATTAATTTTGCTACTTCGAGTATTAGCAACCAAACTTAAAATTTTCTTAAAATCGGAGGCAGGTTGACTTGCCAGAGTGATAAAAATTCATTGTAATGCCGGTTTTCGTCCTAGGACGATCTGTAAAAGTTATTTTTGTGCTTGCAGTTTGGCTTTAAACGAGATATACTTATTTATGTAAATTATATAATTACTATAAATTATGAATACATTAACGACTGCCAGGATCTTCGGCACGGGTCAAATTACTCTGCCGAAGCAGTGGAGATCCAAAATGAAAACCCAAAATGTTATTATCGAAGAAGTACCTCAGGGACTCTTGATTAAGCCATTATTGCCCAGCCTGTATTATGAAATCGATGAAGACAATTTTGGTATAAATTTCCCAACCGGTATTGAAGCTGGAGAATTAGCCGCTAAATTAAAACAAGCCAATGGAAAATTATCTTAAGTTTATTGGCAGATTACCTAAAAACTTAAGACTAAAAGTGATTAAAGCGGTCGAAGATTTAGCCAATAATAAACTGCAAAATTTGGACATAAAGCGCCTTTCTGCTCCTTACGAGCTTTATCGCTGTCGTGTGGGTAAAATTCGAATATTATTTCAAAAGAGGTATGATAAAAATTTCGTTCTAGATATAGGTTTTAGAGGAGATATCTACAAGAAGCTTGGTTTCTAGAAACTGACTTCTCCGCCCGCCACCACTTCGCCCATCACCTGACATTCGATGCTGTGTTTTTGGCAAATGGCTGCGATTTTTTCGACGTCGTTACTGATGAGAATCATGCCTACACCCATATTCCAAGTCCGGTAGGCTTCGTCGCGGCTGACGTTGCCGAGTTCCATCAATTTAGTCATGAAATCGGGAGGCTTAATAAGATTTGTGAGTTTGGCGCCGAGGCCGCTTTTTTTGAGAGCGCGAGGAAGGTTTCCCGGAATACCGCCGCCGGTAATGTGTGCCACTCCCTTGAGTTCCACCTGTGGTTTCTGCTTATAACGGCCGTGCATTTCCATGATGGCGCTGCAAAAAATATCGGATGGCGTGAGGGTTGCTTCGCCCCAAGTACGAGTATCATCAAACTTTTCATTGACCCAGTTTTCACCGAATTTATTTTTCAAAATATGGCGCACGAGAGTAAAACCATTGGAGCGAAAACCCTTCGATTTTAAGCCAATAATTTTATCTCCACCTTTTACATTTTCGCCGGTAATCATATGATTTTTTTCAACAATTCCGACGCAAGTCGCGTTCCAAATATAGCCATTTACGCGATCACCGAGCTCGGCAATTTCGCCGCCCGGGATGACCACTTTGTGGGCGAGAGCGGCCTTCTGCAGACCGGCCATAAGCGCGGCAATTTTTTTGTCATCGACCTTATCCACGTCAAAAGTATTGGAAACAGTTATTGGCTCCGCGCCGACACAAACCGCATCATCAACCACCATGCAAACGAGGTCAATTCCCATCGTGTCGTACTTGCCTATCATCTCGGCAATGGCCATTTTCGTGCCGACGCCATCGTCATTTTGCACCAAATAATAGTCGCCCATGTCGAGCGTTCCGGTGAAGCCGCCATCATCCAAAACCGGTTCGCCAATCATACCTTTGCGCCCAGGGAAGGTGCCTTTGGCGGCGTTGTAGGCAATCTCGGAACATTTGTCGCCGAGGTCGATGTTGACGCCGGAATCTGCGTAGGTGGACATAAACCAATTTTCAATTATTAATTTACTTTTTTGTATCACTGACCAATTTTCCCTTTTGAAGCGTGATTATTCTTTCACCTAAAATTTTTACAACTTCTTTATTATGCGTTGAAAGAATAATTGTGGTGCCGCTTTTATTGATTTTCAAAAATAATCTGGCCAGAGCGGCGGTATTTTCAGGATCGAGATTGCCGGTGGGTTCATCGGCAAAAATTAATTCGGGATTGTGTACAAGGGCGCGAGCGATAGCCACGCGCTGTCTTTCACCGCCGGAAAGCTGACGAGGAAAATGGTTTCTTTTGGCTTCCAGGCCGGTTAATTTCAAAACATCGGTGGTTCTCTGATTGATGAAGTTTTTGTCATAGCCGGCTACCTCCAGAGCAAAAGACACATTTTCAAAAACGGTTTTTTGGGGCAACAATTTATAATCCTGAAAAATTATGCCGATGTGACGGCGATAATCCTGCACCTTTGCCGGTGAAAGTTTGTTCACAACCAGATTGTCGATTTTGATATTGCCACTGTCAATTTTTTCCGCACCAATAAGGGTATGAATGAGTGTGGTCTTGCCGGCGCCGGAGCCGCCAACAATGGTAACCAGCTCTCCCCCATTTACTTTGAAAGAAATGTCTTCGAGTACTTGGTGCTTGCCGTGTTTTTTGCTGAGATTTTCAATGACGATCATGAGCGCAGTTTAACACAAGGTGTTTTGCTATCGCAAAACTTTATTGGCCGTGTACTCCACGCGTCGCACACCCCATGCAACATCAGGCCTTAGCCTGGAGCACGGAGCACGGAGCCTTAGCATCGGCTAGGCCCGAGTATAGCTCGGTCTATCATCTGAAATTTTCCATACTCCCTTTTCTCTGAAGGCGGGGATTGTCTGTCTACGTGCGGAATTTATTAAAGCGGATAGTGAATATTTGATTTTTTTTGCATGATTCGCAAGTGTAATAATATTTTTATTTCCAAGATATGCTGTTCTTTTATGCAAAGATTCCATTAGGGCCATTGCCAAAACGTGTTCCATTATTTCGCTTTTTTGTGCAGCATTATATTCGCCAAAAGCGGCATAGTAATATTTTTTTTCTTTATTGCGAATAATGATTGAGGGAAACCCCAGGCGCTGTAATTGCCAATTAATTATAGCCCGCCCAATTCTGCCATTACCGTCATTGAAAGGATGAATTCTTTCAAATTCCAAGTGAAATTTGGCAATTTTATCGAGAAAATATTCAGAGCTGTCCGGAGTATTTTCCGAATATTGATTAATAATATCAGCTATTAATTCCTCAATTTTTTCCGGTCCCGGAGTCACATGTCCGGCTACTCTCACATATTCGCCTTTTGTTCGAAAACGGCCCGCAATGTTGTCTTCAATTCCACTAATCAATATTTGATGGATTGCCAAAATATGATCCCTATTTATTGCTCTATGGCCGTTATTTTGCTGAATATATTCGCTTACACGTGCCAGATTTTTTGCTTCGAATACTTCACGTAATGAAAGATTTTTGGGAACTTTATTTTCAAAAAGAATTTTTTCAGTCTCTTTCATGGTAAGAGTAGAATTTTCGATAGCGTTGGAATTGTAAACATTCTCGGGAATTTCCGCTTCTTCAATTTTTTGTAATAAATTCTTTTTATCGGTTTTCAATAAATCATATTCTGTTTTAATAGACTTAAGACGTATCCTTATGAATTCGGCCGTTGCCATGGAAATATCGTTAATTTACATATAAATCATATCAAATTAATGATATTTGGTCAATAGAACGTTAATTTGTGAAGTTTTAGTAGGCAATTAACGTTGGTGTTTTGTTTCGCAAAACTTCTTGATGGGTAGGCCCGAGCTATGCTCGGGCTGTTAACGGTGAAATTTCTCATGAATTTCACGCAGTTTTTTGTTGGTGACGTGGGTGTAAATTTGGGTGGTGGTGATGGAACTGTGGCCCAGCATTTCCTGCACGGAGCGGATGTCGGCGCCATTTATCAGCAGTTCGGTGGCGTAGCCGTGGCGCAAAGTATGTGGCGTGAGGTGGTCGTCGCGCTCCTTGAGATAACTTTCGATAAACTCGGCGGCGCTTTTGCGAGTCTGATCTACGGCTTGGAAAAGCCGATCCAGCTCCTCGCGTGAGAGAACTTCCACGGTACGGGCCGGAATTTTGCCGAGCTCTATCTTTTCCGGCGGCAAAGTTTTTATGTCGTTTTTCGTCAGATATTTCAGGAAGGCACGCAACGCAATCACGTGATAATTTTGGGTTTTAATGCTTAACTGCTCCCCTTTTTCATCCAAAAAGCGATTCAAATAAATGCGATAATTCTGAATTTTTTGCAGTGTAAGATTTTTCGGTTCCAGAGGTTCGCTCAAAAAATTTTCGAATCTTTTCAAATAATGATGATAGTTTTCCAGAGTTTTTTTGGACTTATTTTGCACGACCTCGCAATATTCCAGAAACTGCTTGATGTACTCGGAAATTTACCACAAATTGAAGAATTTTTACACCGATTCTTTATTCCCTGCCGATTTCACGCTGCCAAGAAGTTTTGAAAAATAATTGGGAATGACGGCTAGTTGTTTTTCGTCGCATCCGGCCTCTTGGGCTTTAGCACTGATTTCAGCCTGTTTTGCCCTGCAAGTCAAAGAAAATTCGATAACTTTTGCATCATCCGGTTCTAGTCTGGCTTTGATAATTTCATTGGCCGTAGCCACAAGTCCGCTGTCTCGCAAAACCGGCATGATATATTCTTTCATCATTCCGTTAACCAATCGCGCGGTTTCCGAAAGATTACTTTCTTTCTCTTCGGCCTTTACCGCTCTTTGAGTTTCAATATTGCCACTCGGCTGATTATTTCCTCCCATAATTTTTGTTTTAAATATCATAGTAGTATATCATGTAGTTCCCTGAATTTCAATAGTTATGTCTACAATTTTACAAAAGAAAGAGCTGGATAATCTGGCAAGCTACGCCATCAAGAGCAAAGACAGTGTTGGCCGAAGGCACGCGGAAAAGCTGGATGACGAGCGTTTGTGTTTTCAAAGAGACAAAGATCGTATTATTCATTCGAAGGCTTTTCGCCGTCTGGATGAGAAAACCCAGGTGTTTGTGGCTGGCAGTGGCGATCATTATCGGACCAGGCTGACACATACTTTGGAGGTGGCACAGGTGGCCAGGGATATTGCCAGAAGACTACGGTTGAATGAGGATTTGTGTGAAGCCATAGCCTTGGCGCATGATTTGGGACATCCCCCATTCGGTCATGCCGGAGAGGAAGCTTTGAATGACATGATGGAAGATTTCGATCTTCGTTTTGAACATAATGAACAAAGTCGCAGAGTGGTGGAATTTCTGGAGAAGGCATATCCGAGATTTCCGGGAATTAATCTCACGATAGAAGTCTTGGATGGCTTGATGAAGCATCAAACTGCTTGGGATCAGGCTGGAAAAATTTTTGAAATTTCCGCTCATTTAGAGGCTCAAGCGGTGAATGTGGCGGATGAAATTGCCTATACCAATCATGACATGGACGATGGAATCAGATCGGGTCTGATTTCCTTAAAACAGTTGAGGAAATTTAAGCTTTGGCAACTTGGAGAAGATGAGGTGCGGGAAAAATATGGAAAAAAGTTACCGGAAGACATTCTGGTGGCGAGAGTGATCAGCTCGATTATTGCCCTAATGATAGATGATTTTTGCAAACAGACGGAAAAAAATATTAAAAAATTCAAGATTAAAAGTCCGGGAGATGTAAGGAAACATCGCGGCACTCTTGGTAAATTCAGTGAAAATATGGAGATAATGATAAAGGAGCTGCGTCAATTTCTTTTCGAGAATTTCTATTTGAATCCGAAGATCGAAGCCTTTACATTGAGGGGGAAGTGGATGATCAAGAAATTGTTTGAATATTATTATAAGCATCAGGGCAAATTTCCGAAGAGTGAAAAAATGAGCAGGAAAGAGCGGCTGATAGCCATAAAAGACTACATCGCCGGAATGACAGACAGATTTTTAATCCAAGAATTTAAAAAAATTTAAGATGATGTGTCCGAAATGTAACAACCAGGAAACCTGCGTACTGGATTCTCGTGAGACGGATGGGCATAAATCGGTGCGTCGCAGACGCGAATGCGAGAAATGCAAAATGCGTTTTACCACTTTTGAAAGGATGGAAAGTAACAATTTTATCGTGGTAAAAAAAGATGGTACTCGAGAAAGCTATAATCGCGAGAAGGTGGAAAGAGGTATTTGGAAGGCCTGTGAAAAACGTAAGGTCACTCAGGAACAAATTACCAAGATCATCAATCAGATGGAGGAAAAATGGGCTACCCCGGGTAGGGAAGTTTCCAGTAGAGATATCGGCGAGGGCATCATGGACGCTTTGAGGGAGCTGGACGATGTCGCTTACATCAGATTTGCTTCCGTTTACAGGCAATTTAAAGACATAGATAGCTTCAAAAAAGAGCTACAAAAGCTTTCAAAATAGGGCTTTTTGTTGTATAATATAGGCAAAGGCGAGCGCACGGCGCGAGCGCGAACAAGTGAAAGTGTCGCCCAAGCGCCTACCTGGTTGGCTCTGCCACCACTTGAGCGCAGTGAGCCTATAAAATAAAACAAAAATATGCTTTCAAAAAAACTTTCAATTGTTTTAGTGGCTGTTTTGACAGCCGGTATACTGGTAAACAGCAGCACTTTCGCGGCAGCGAAAAAGGTTAAAGACATCTCCGGCACGGAAGATTTTAAGGATTTGAATATTGTGGTCGACGGCAAAAAGTTGGATTCAAAGAAAACTGAAGCGCCAAAAAAGGTTCGCAAAAAGGTAAAACAGATCGGCGCGACGGTGATTTCCAATCCCGACTCTTGCGCCTTTAATTATCCCGATACCGAATCTTATGGCGCCGATGTGGTTTCTATCAGACGTCAATTAAAAGTTAATCCGGGTGAGAGTTTTCGGGTGAAAGTATTTTTGAGAAATACCAGTAATATGCCCTGGTTCTCAAACAAAAGCGACTGTCATGGATTAAAAATGTCTTTGGGTACCGATAAAGAACGGGATCACGATAGTATTTTTTACAATCAGGGGTTGGCCGGATGGGAAGGATCAAATCGCATTGGAATGGATCAGTTAAGAGTAGATCCGGGACAAATCGCTTCATTTACCTTTACCGCTCAGGCCGCCACAAATGGCGATGTTTACAAGGAATATTTCGCCCCTGTTTTGAAAGATGTACAGTGGCTCGACAGCTCCCGATTTTATTTGGATGTAATGGTGGGAGATACCGATGAAAGTGCCGGTGACTTAAGAAAGAAGATTGCTTATTCCACAACCAGCGGTTCGGTGATGAATATTGATTTAAACGCGCAAAAAAGTGTACACGTGGATCTTGCCGAACAAACTTTACATGCGTATTTGGGAGATTCGGAAGTACAAAGCTTTAGGGTAAGCACGGGTAAGTCTTCCACTCCCACCCCAAAAGGTTCATTTAAAATTTTCCTTAAGCAAAATGTGAGAGTTGGATCTGAGCCACCCCATTATGTTATGCCAAAATTTCAAATGTTTATAGACAACGGTACCGGTTTTCATGCTTTGCCAAGCTTAGCCGGAGATGGCGGGACTTTCTGGACGGAAGCGAGAAATCATATCGGTATACCCGTAAGTCATGGTTGCGTAAGATTGTTACCTGAAGACGCGGATTGGCTGTTTGATTTTTCGGATACGGAAACGAAGGTGAATATTTCCTGATCGTAGAATTCAATCTCAAAATATACCCTTTTTTCATAGTCGGGTTTTGGATATAATGCGAGTCCGAGATCAACTATGAATAAAATTCTGGAAAATTTGAACGATAAGCAGCTTGAGGTGGTGACGCACTTTAAAGGACCTTTGCTGGTTATTGCCGGCGCGGGTAGTGGCAAGACGCGAGCCTTGACGCACAGGATTGCTTATTTAATACAGGAAAAAGGTGTAAATCCCTGGAATATTTTGGCGGTTACTTTTACCAATAAGGCGGCTAATGAAATGAAGAAAAGGGTTGAGAGACTATTGGTGCGAGATGGTTTTTTGGGTAACAATGCCCCAGCTTCGCCGGGCTGGCTTACCATCGGCACTTTTCATTCCGCCTGTATGCGTATTTTGCGCAAACATATTCATCTTCTGGGCTATGAAAATACCTTTGTGGTTTACGATGACGCCGATCAGCAAATTTTGATAAAAAGAATTATTGAAGAAATGGGTTTGGACACCAAAAAGGTCACTCCAAAAGCTGTTTTGAATCATATTTCCAACGCTAAGAATCAATTGATCGGTCCGGCGGAATATATGCAATTTGCCGGTGATTATTTTTCGGAAAAAGTGGCGCAAATTTATCCGCGTTATCAAAAGAATTTACAAAAAAATAACGCGGTGGATTTTGATGATATTATCATGAAAACCGTCGAACTTTTTCATCAATTTCCGGACATTCTCGATTATTATCAGGAAAAATTTAAATTCATTTCGGTGGATGAGTATCAGGATACCAACAAAGCGCAGTATGTGTTGATAAAATTGTTGGCTCAAAAATATCAAAATATTTGTGTGATCGGTGATGTGGATCAGAGTATTTACAGTTGGCGCGGAGCCACCATTCAGAATATTCTGGATTTCGAGAAAGATTATAGAGACGTAAAGGCCGTGGTTTTGGAACAGAATTATCGTTCGACGCAAATTATTTTGGATGCTTCCAACATTGTCATTCAAAAAAATGTAAAAAGAAAAGAGAAAAAATTGTGGACCGATAGGGAGGGTGGAGAAAAAATCAGGCATTGGCTGGCGGATAATGAGCGCCATGAGGGAGAGATGATTGCCGGTGAAATCGAGAATCTTTTAGTGGGTAGCGAATGTCCTCGTTATAACGATTTTGTTGTTTTGTATCGCACAAATGCCCAGTCGCGCGTGCTGGAAGAAGTTTTTTTGAAATATGGAATTCCTTACAGGATCATGGGGGGTATTCGCTTTTATCAGCGCAAGGAAATAAAGGATATTTTGGCTTATCTCCGTGTTATTCAGAATCCGAACGATTCCGTGAGTTTGACTAGAATTATTAATGTGCCCGCCAGAAAAATCGGCGCGAAAACCCTGGAATGTCTGCAGGAATTCGCTTCAAGAAATAATTTGTCTTTATTTAACGCCATGATTTTGGCCAATGACGTGCCGGAACTTTCCGGCAGCAAGTCCGAAGAAATTAACAAATTCGTGAAGATTATTAAAGAGCTGCAAAAATTGAATACTGAATTTCGGGCCTCGGGAATGATAAAACTGGTGCTGGATCGTAGCGGTTACAAAAAATTTATTGATGATGGAAGCGTCGAGGCCGAGGCCAGGCTGGAAAATATCGCGGAGCTGGTATCCGTGGCGGCTAAATATGACAAGCTGGAGCCGGCGATGTCCTTGAATATTTTCCTGGAAGAAGTGAGTTTGATTGCCGATGTGGATTCTTTGAAGGAAGAAGATAATGCCGTTACCTTGATGACCGTGCATTCGGCTAAGGGCCTGGAATTTCCTTGTGTATTTATCGCCGGTCTGGAGGAAGGAATTTTCCCTCACAATCGTAGTTTGCTCGATAGGCAGGAGCTGGAAGAAGAACGCAGATTGATGTATGTGGCGATGACCAGAGCAATGGATGTTTTGTATTTGTTGCACGCGCGGCAACGTACTCTTTACGGTGAATCGCGGGTCAATGCACCATCACAATTTTTGGAAGAAATTGACGATGAGTTAGTGGAGGCGAATTTCGGCGGACATGGAAGTAAGAGTCGTTTAGCGGTTGAAGATATTGTGTATAGGCCCATTCCTGTGGAATTAGACCGAGGCATTGAGGTGGAATTTGGCGTCGGTGATAAAGTAGGGCATAATGTTTTTGGTACGGGTATTGTAATCAATATTACCGGTGGTGTGGCGACAATAGCTTTCGAAGATCCAAAAATCGGGATAAGAAAACTGGCCTTGAGCATCGCGCCTCTAAAAAAAGTTTAAAAATAACCTGCTAAAAAATGCAAATGTACAACGAGATTGGACCGAGAAGATCTTATAGATTTTATTTTTATGTTTTGGTAGCGATTGTGAGTTTTGCCATTGGCTGGGAAGCCAGTAGATTGGGCTGGTTTACCACAAATATGGTCAAAGTCGAAACCAATAATAATGCCGGTAAGATTTTTGATCAGTCCAAGAAAAATGTGGATATGGGCTTGTTCTGGAAGATTTGGGGAGAATTGGAAGACAAGTACGTGGATGAAAATGTGATTAAAAATGAGAGCATGGTTTATGGAGCCATCAAAGGCATGGTGAATGCTTTGAGTGATCCGTATACCGTTTTTATGACGCCGGAAGAGAGCGTGCAATTCAGTGAAAGTCTGGAAGGAACCTTGGAGGGAATTGGCGCGGAATTGACGGTGAAAGACAAAAATTTAATTATCGCTTCTCCTTTGAAAAAAAGTCCGGCGGAAAAAGCGGGTTTGCTTTCCGGTGATATTATATACAAAATTGATGGCAAATCGGCTGAAAATATGAATTTGGTGGATGCGATTAATAAGATACGTGGGAAAAAAGGTACGACGGTAACCCTGACGATTATTCGTAAGAAACTGGATAAACCTTTTGACGTGACAATTGTCAGAGACAGTATAGACATTGAAAGTGTCACCGAAGAAAAACTCCCCAATGGTATTGTTTATTTGAGTGTTAATCAATTTAACGACAAAACGAATGATGAGTTTGGAAAATATATTTCCGAATTGATTTTAAATGAGCCAAAAGGTTTGATTATAGATCTACGCTACAACGGTGGCGGCTACCTGGATATCGCGGTGCAGCTTTTGTCCTATTTGATGCCAAAAGATACTTCTGCGGTGATTATTAAGGAAAGGGGTAAAGGCGACAATACTTTATATACCAATGGTAATCCCAAGCTTTTGAATGTGCCGCTGGTGGTTTTGGTGAATGATGGCAGCGCTTCAGCTTCGGAAATTGTGGCCGGAGCCATTCAGGATCATAAGCGCGGGGTGTTGATGGGCGTGAAAACTTTCGGTAAAGGCAGTGTGCAAGAGGTGGAGAAGTTTTCTGATGGATCAAGTTTGAGAGTGACCATTGCCAAGTGGTTTACGCCTAATAATAGGACGATAAACAAGGTGGGGCTGATTCCCGATGTAGTGGTGGAAATTAGTGATGAGGACATAAAAAAGACTTATGATCGACAGAAGGAAGAGGCAATAAAGTATCTGGAAAATTTGAAGAAATAAGGAATTAAAGGGCCTGGTGAATATGCTGGGCTCTTTTTTCTTGACAATTTTTGACAGCTTGATATTATGCTATTGTACTATTATGATAGCACGTAAATATTTCGGTTTATGGAAAAACAATACGTAAAAGAATTGGCAAAAACGGTGGCTTCAATAAGGGATAATGAGTTGGCGGAGGCATTCCTGCACAATATCCTGACTCCCGCTGAATTGGATGAAATATCCAAGAGATTACAGATCGTAAAGCTTCTGATGAAAGGTGTTTCCCAGCGAGATGTAGCCAAGAAATTGGGTGTAAGCATGGGCACTGTAAGTCGTGGATCGCGAGAACTTAAATATGGTGAAAATGGTTTTAAAAAAATATTGTAAAGAAATAAAGTGTGAGGATGCCTCGAAAGTTTTTTCCAGAATAATTGGATTATCCGAGAAAAATTTTTTATTGGAATCCAAGGATATTTCTCATATTTATGGCAGGTTGAGTCTGATGGGTGTGGATCCGGTGCTGGAAATACGAGGCAAGAATAATGGCTTCGGAATTGAGATTTTGAATGGTCGCGGTAAAAAATATTTGCACGAATTGGCTGATAAAGATTTGAAGATTTGTGATAGTTTTAAAAGAACGAAAACGGGAATCGAGAGTGTTGTAAAAAAATCTAAAAATAAAAATATTTCGCAAATTATTAGATTGTTTATTAAAAAATTTAAGCAGGAGAAAAAAGAATTGATTGGTTTATATGGTGCGGTGGCTTACGATTTTATCAGATTATTCGAAGATATTCCGGAAATTTTGTCTGATGGCGGAGTGGATGATTTCAGATTGTGTTTATATGATACTTTCGTGTTTTTTGATCACTTGAAGGATAAAGCGGAGATTGTGGCCTATCGCGAAACCATAAAAGAAGGTGAAAAAGTGGCGGAAAGTTTGGCAAGGAAAGTTTGCGGAAAAGACATAAAATTTGGCTTTAAAATCAAAAATGCTAAATTTGGACTGGACAAAGAAAGGTACAAAGATTTGGTGAAAGATGCCAAGGATTTGGCTAAGCGTGGCGAGTTATTTGAGGTTGTGTACTCAAATACTTTAAGGGCGGATTTTAGCGGGAAGCCTTTTGCTTTGTATCAAAAATATCGAGAAGTGAATCCCTCGCCTTATCTTTTTTATTTTGATTTTTGTGATGAACAATTGGTGGGGGCTTCTCCGGAAATGATGGTGAGAGTGGAAAACGGTTTGGTGCATCTAAGGCCGATTTCGGGTACGGCAAAAAGGGGGGATGATCCAATCGAGGATCACGAAAATATGTTGGCTTTATTGGCCAGTGAAAAAGAGCGTGCCGAGCTTGATATGCTTATAGATTTGGGGCGTAATGATTTAGCCATTGTTTGCGAACCGGGAATTGAAATCAGTGATTATCGTTTCGTGGAAAAATATTCAAAAGTAATGCATACGGTGGCTCATTTGAGCGGTAAATTGCGCAGCGAATGCACCGCTTTGGACGCTCTTATCGCTTGTTTAAATGCCGGTACTTTGACCGGTGCGCCCAAGGTCGCGGCGATGATCGAAATTGAGAAAAAAGAAGATTCAAGACGTGGCTATTATGGCGGCACCGTGGGCTATTTTGCTTTTTCGGGAGAAATGGATACCGGCATAATTATTCGTACGGCACATATAAAAAATGGCAGTTTGAGCTTTAGAAGCGGCGCTACTTTACTCTACGATTCCGATCCTGAAGCCGAATACCAGGAAACGATGAATAAAGCGCGGGCTTTTTTAACAACTTTTCAATATGAATAATATGGTGATAAAAAAAGGAAAAGAGAGAGAAAAGAAAATTTTTAAAAAAATTTTCTTGTTAGATAATTTCGATTCGTTTACTTTCAATTTGGTGGATTATTTTAGGCAGCTGGGATGCGAAGTTTTTGTTTATAGAAACGACGTAGACGTTGGTGTCGTGGACAAAGTGAAACCGGATTTGATTGTTTTTTCGCCCGGGCCATCGGTGCCGAAGAATGCCGGCAATATGATGAAAATAATTGATAAATATCATAAAAAATATCCGATGTTTGGGGTGTGCTTGGGTCATGAAGCTTTTGTGGAATACTTTGGTGGCAGTTTGAAATTCGTGAAGCCGGTGCATGGAAGAAATAGTCCGATTGAGCACGATGGAAAGACTATTTTTAGTGGAATTGAGCCTGGATTTTTGGCTGGCAGATATCATTCTCTTTGTGCAGATAAAGTGCCTGCGTGTTTTGAAGTTAGTGCTAAATTTGAAGGATTGGTGATGGCGATGAGACATAAAACTTTGCCAATTGAAGGGGTGCAGTTTCATCCGGAATCGGTGTTGACCATGAAGCATGGAAATGGCTTCAAGATGATAGAAAACGTAGTTAATAAAAAATTTGCCAATGTTTAAGAAAAAGGAAATTAGGGCTTTTTTGAATGACTCAATTGCGGGGAAATTGTGTGTGGATGAACAGGTAAAATTTTTGGCGGAATTCACGCCAGAGAAAGTCACTGCCGAGCAGCTAAAAATATTTGCAAAATTTATGTTAAGCAAAATCACCACCAAGCTGAAAATGCCTGGAGCAATTGACATTTGTGGTACCGGTGGGTCGGGTTTAGCGCGTATAAATACGTCCACAATTGCGGCTTTTATTCTTACCGAGTTGGGCGTGGGAGTTGCTAAGCACGGCAACAAAGCGGCGAGTGGCAGATGTGGCAGTTTCGATCTACTGGAAGCGCTGGGTGTGCAGATTGACAAGAGCCCCGAAGAGCTGGAAAAAATGTATAGGAAAAAAGGCTTGGCATTTATTTTTGCCAGAAATTTCCATCCGGTTATGAAGCATTTTGCGGAGGCAAGAAAAATTCTTGGCAAACCTACAATTCTGAATTTGCTTGGCCCTTTGCTTAATCCGGCCGAGCCTAAAATGCAGATTATTGGAACGAGTTTCAAGGGTCAAATGAGAATGATCGCTCAAACAGCGAAGCTTTTGGGAAAGAAAAATGTGTTAATAGTAAGGGGTGAAGATGGCTTGGATGAGGTCACATTGACCGGTAAAACTGACGTGGTGGAGTTGAGTGATGGGAAAATTAAAGAATATCAAATTCGGCCGGAGGATTTTGGGTTGAAAGCCGTTGATTTTGCGGAAATTAGTGGTGGAAATTTGGAAACTAACAAGAAAATTGCTGAGGAAATTCTATGTGGTGAACGAAAAGATAGTAAAGCTGATTTGGTCTTTGTGAATTGTGCCTTAGTACTGAAAATGATGGGGAAAGTTGAGGCTTTGAGAGATGGATATGAGTTGGCAAAAAGTGTTAGCGGGAAGAGGAAATTAGAGGCTTGCAGGGGAAATGTCTTAGAGGAGATTGCTGCTTCTAAAATAATCAAGAAGGCCACGAGGAATTTTTTTGAGACTTTATTCAAAAAAAGCGCTCGCGGTGCCTTGCCTACCGGCAGGCAGGCTCGCGCTTTGATTGCCGAAGTGAAATTTGCTTCGCCAAGCAAAGGGAAAATTTATAAAGGGAAAATTGGCGCTGAAACAGCGGTGAAAATTGCTAAATTATATGAAAAATATGGAGCAAGCGCCGTGTCAGTTTTAACTGATGAAAAATATTTTAATGGCAGTTTTGAATATTTGAAAAAAGTAAAAGAAGTGACAAAAAATGTGCCGATCCTATGTAAGGATTTCATTGTAACCGAATATCAAATTTTTAAAGCGCGAGAATATGGCGCAGATGCAATTTTGCTGATTGCTAAACTGCTTACTGTAGGGCAAATGCAGCATTTTTTGAAACTTGCAAGGAGCTTAAGTATGGAATGTTTGGTTGAAGTTCACAACGAAGAAGAATTGGCAAAAGTTCTAAAAACTGATGCGAAAATCATTGGCATAAATAATAGAAATTTGAGTGATTTTACGATTGATTTGGAGACTACAAATAGGCTGGTGAAGCAAATTCCAAAAGATAAGATAATTGTTGCGGAAAGCGGCATATCCAGCCGTGAAGATTTGAATAAATTAGATAAAAGAGTCGATGCGATACTTGTCGGCACCGGCTTAATGAGTGCGAAAAATATAACCAAGAAAATTCATGAACTCACTTAAAAAATATTTGCTGAATTCGGACGGACATTTCGGAAAATTCGGCGGTAGATATGTCCCGGAATTGCTAATTCCAATAATGGAAGAATTGCAGAAAGCCTTTTTGCAAGCCAAAAAAGACTCTTCGTTTAAAAAAGATTTGCTGAATTTGTATCACAATTATTCGGGACGCCCCACACCGCTCTATTTCTGTGAAAATCTGACAAGAAAAATCGGCGGTGCAAAAATTTATTTAAAAAATGAGGGATTGAATCACACGGGCGCACATAAAATTAATCATTGTCTTGGCCAGGCCTTGCTCGCCAAGCGCATGGGCAAAAAAAGGCTTATTGCTGAGACTGGAGCGGGCCAACACGGACTGGCGACAGCGACGGTTGCCGCAAAATTTGGTTTAAAATGTCGGGTATATATGGGTGCGCGTGATGTGGAAAGACAGCGCCCGAATGTTTTCTGGATGGAACAATTGGGAGCAGAAGTGATTCCGGTCAAAGAGGGTGGGCAGATTTTACGTGATGCAATAAATGCAGCTTTGCGCGATCTTATTTCAAATCCTGAAGACACGCATTACTTGCTTGGCACAGTCTGTGGGCCGCATCCCTATCCCGTAATTAACACTTATTTCCAAAAAATCGTGGGCGAGGAAGTAAAAAAACAACTCGGTGCTTTGCCGGATTATTTGGTGGCGTGTGTGGGTGGTGGCAGCAATGCAATGGGGCTTTTTTATAATTTTCTGGATGACAAAAAAGTGCAGATGTTGGCGGTGGAAGCCGGTGGTAAGGGCATCAAAAAAGAGAAAGGTAAATTTACGCACGCGGCGCGTTTTCAAGCTGGTGAAGTGGGTGTCGTGGAAGGTTTTAAGTCTTATTTTTTACAAAATTCTGAAGGGCAAATTGAAGAAACTTTTAGCATTTCGGCCGGCCTGGATTATTCCGGCGTTGGCCCACAGTTGGCTTATCTCCATGATATTGGGCGTGTGGAATTTACTTATGCGGTGGATGATGAGGTGATGGCAGCTTATAAATTACTGGCAAAAACCGAGGGAATTTTTGCAGCCCTGGAATCAGCTCACGCCGTTGCCGGAGCAATAAAATTGGCCAAAAATTTGCCGAAAAATAAAACAATCGTGATGAATTGTTCCGGTCGTGGAGACAAGGACCTTTTTATTGTGACGAAAAAATTAGGTGATGAAAACTTTGCGAATTTTCTAAAAAAACAAGCATGAAAAAATTGATGACGCACATTGTGGCAGGTTATCCTAGCCTGAAAAAGAGTGAGGAATTATTGCGTTTAATGGCCAAGAATGGCGCGGATTTCATAGAGATCCAGATCCCTTTTTCTGATCCTGTAGCCGATGGACCGACTATTATGCAGGCGAATCAAAAGTCACTGGAGGCCGGGACGAAAGTAGAAGATTGTTTTGAATTGATGAAGAAGATGACAAAAATTGGCAGTGAAACGAAGTTTTTATTTATGACCTATTTCAATATTCTACACCACTACGGCGTGGAAAAGTTTTGCAGTAGAGCAGCCAAGTGTGGCTGTTATGGCTTGATTGTTCCGGATATGCCGATTGACGAAGAGGCTCAAGAGCATTACCTGAAAAATTGTAGGAAACATGGGCTGGCGCCTATTCAGATAATCTCGCCTCTCACGCCTGAACGCAGATTAAAAATGATCGCAAAGGTAGCCGCGCACCCCGCGCGGCATGGAGCCTTGGCATCAGCCGAAGGATTTGTGTATTGCGTTTCGAGATTTGGCACAACTGGACAGGAAAGTAAGCTCAATCCGCAGCTTAGTTCTTATTTGAAAAAAGTAAAAAAACACATAAAAGTGCCACTGGCTGTTGGCTTTGGAATATCAAATAAAGCCCATGTGGAAGCTGTTTGGAAGGAGGCTGATATTGCTGTTGTCGGGTCCAAAATTATCAATATTTTGAATGAGAATAGTGGAGATTTGAAGAAGTTGGAGGAGTTCGTGAAGGGTTTAAAATTGTAATTTCCAATTGTCTTTTTTTGGCTTACGCTATACATTATTCACATGTTATCAGCAAAAGACTGGAAAGATTTCGAACTACTGGATCTGGGCGCGGGAGATAAACTGGAGCGTTGGGGTGGTTTTATTTTGCAAAGACCGGATCCGCAAGTGATTTGGCCGGAGAAAGGAAATGCTAAACTCTGGGCAAAAGCAGACGCAATTTATCATCGCAGTGAGGCCGGTGGCGGCAAGTGGGAATTTAAAAAACAGTTACCGGAGAGGTGGACTGTTGCCTACAAAAATCTGAAATTTTACGTAAAAACAATGGGTTTCAAACACACCGGTTTATTCCCTGAACAAGCGGTAAATTGGGATTTCATGATGGAAAAAATTAAAGCGGCAAAACGTCCGATCAATGTGCTAAATCTTTTTGCTTATACCGGTGCGGCGTCGGTAGCCTGCGCGGCTGCGGGTGCGTCCGTATGCCATGTGGACGCGGCGAAAGAAATGGTTAGGCGGGCAAAAGAAAATTTGGAACTTTCCGGATTGAAAGAAAAACCGGTGCGCTTTATCACTGATGACGTAATCAAATTTGTAAAACGTGAAATTCGTCGCGGTCGAAAATATGATGGCATTGTGATGGATCCCCCATCGTTTGGGCGCGGTCCGAGTGGTGAATTATGGAAATTGGAAAATCAGCTTTATGGCTTGATTGAGCTGTGCGCGCAGGTTCTTTCGGACAAACCAATTTTCTTTTTAATCAATTCTTACACCACCGGTTTCGCGCCCGGAATTCTCGAAAATCTTTTAAAAATTCAGGTGAGCAGTAAACATGGTGGAAAAGTTTCTTCCGACGCGCTGGGTTTGCCTGTTAGTTCTTCAAATTTAGTACTTCCGTGTGGAATAGTGGCGAGATGGGAAGCTTAAGCGTACTGATGAATCAATTATCTACCGCTGGCGGTACGTTTTATTCTGGAAATAGTGCGTTTTTCGGATTATTTCTGGAATAAAATGCCGTCCCGGGACGGACTGACCAAATAGTTCTAAAAATTTTACTTCTTGTGACGATGCAAATTTTTGATTAGATAGTAGCCCGAGAAAAGCGCAAAAAACACATTAAGCCAGAAAAACACCCAACTGGCTTCCAGATAACTAAAAACGGCAATCAAGATGCTGCCTAAAGTAAGGGCGACATCACGTCTTAGCGTGCCATTATTAAAAGCATAACCAAAACCTATTCCAGCAAGTCCGAGGATGAATATAACCGTATTGTAACCTTGAAAAAGATAGAGTGACCAAATAATCAGGCCCAAACTTCCGATGCTTATGACGACCGCATCAATCCTGTCATCCAAATTCAACATCATCATGAGGCTTGCCAATGTGACTAAAACTTCCAAGAAAACAAAAAATATCGGTCCCCCTTGTTGATAGCCGAGAAATGAATAAAGTAGCATCACCAAGCCGCCAATTGCGAAGAGCCAATTCTTCATGGACTTTACAGGGTGCTTGGCTTCGCCAACATTTGGCCAGGCGGCGCCTGAAACTAAAATCAAAGACCCTATAAGTCCGGTAAGAAAAATAATGTCCATGGAGTTTGAGGTTAAAATATCTTTAGTTTTATAACATAATCTTGGACTTACCTCAATCTGTTTTCTGAAAATTTTCAGCGTGCAAACATTTACATTTAAAACCCAGAGTGTACATTTGAAATATGTTTTTTTAATCTAAAAAATATGAGTACGGTTTTAATTATCGGAGCGGGAGGTGTAGGGGGAGTTGTGGCGCATAAATGCGCGCAAAATATGGATGTTTTTACCAAAATTGTGATGGCCAGTCGTACGCTTTCCAAGGTTCAAAAAATCGCCGATGATATTGGCGGAAACAAAGTTGAGCCAATGCAAGTGGATGCGGATAATGTGCCGGAATTAGTAGCTCTGATTAAAAAAGTGCAACCTTCATTAGTGATAAATGTGGCTTTGCCATATCAAGATTTGCACATCATGGATGCTTGCTTGGAAACGGGTGTGAATTATATGGACACGGCGAATTATGAACCGCCGGACGTGGCAAAATTCGAATATAAATGGCAATGGGCTTATCAGGATAGATTTAAAGAGAAAGGAATAATGGCTTTACTCGGCTCCGGATTCGACCCTGGTGTGACAAATGTTTTTTGTGCATATGCGCAAAAATATTTATTTGATGAAATTGAAACGGTGGATATTTTGGATGCCAATGGTGGTGATCATGGTCATCCTTTTGCGACAAATTTCAATCCGGAAATTAATATTCGCGAAGTAACGGCCAAGGGTCGCTACTTTGAGAATGGCGAATGGAAGGAAACAGAGCCGCTTTCGGTTCATCAGGCTTTTAATTTTGAAGGAATTGGTCCGAAAGAAATGTATGTGATGTATCACGAAGAGATGGAGTCGCTTTCGAAGAATATTAAAGGTGTAAAAAGAATGAGATTTTTTATGACTTTTGGAGAAAAATATCTGACTCATTTAAAAGTTTTGGAGAATGTGGGAATGACCAGAATTGATCCTGTGATGTACGAGGGGCATCCGGTTGTGCCATTGCAATTTTTGAAGGCGGTATTGCCGGATCCCGCTTCGCTGGGCCCTACTACTAAAGGAAAAACAAACATCGGCTGTATCATTAAAGGCAAGAAAGATGGCGTGGAAAAACGTGTTTATATCTACAATATTTGCGACCATGAAGAATGTTACAAAGAAGTAAAAAGTCAGGCGATTTCTTACACTACCGGTGTGCCGGCGATGATTGGCGCCAAGATGATTTTGACCGGTGCCTGGAAAGGTACCGGAGTCTTCAATATGGAAGAATTTGATGCCAAGCCGTTCATGGATGAATTGAATTTGCGCGGTTTGCCCTGGGTAGTAAAAGAGCTGAAGCCGGACGAATGTGTGGTGCAATAAACTAATTTTTGTTAGATTGGTTTCATGAAAAAGAGACCTTCATCGACTTTAGATTCGTCCAAAGTGCAAACTCCGGTTTTTGTAATTGAGGATGAGCTTTTGAAACACAATTTGGAGCGACTAAAATATGTGAAAGATCGATCCGGTTGTAAAATTTTTCTCGCGATGAAGGCTTGGGCGACCTGGCCGCTGTTTAAAATGGTGAAAAAATACTTGAATGGCAGCGAAGTGAGTTCTTTGAATGAGGCGCGTCTTGGTTTTGAAAAATTTGGACCGGAAGTGCATATTTATTCACCGGCCTATAAATCTACTGAATTTGATGAGATTCTAAAGAATTGCAGTCATATAATCTTTAATTCATTTGGTCAATGGTGGCAATTTCGCCATCAGGTTGAGAAATTTTCCAAAAAACACAGAAAAAACATAGAATGCGGTTTACGCATCAATCCGGAGGTGAATATGGGTGCGGACGCCGGTGACATGTATAATCCTTGCGCGCCCGATTCGCGTCTGGGGGTGCGTTTTGGAGAGTTTGAAAAAGTGCTAAAAAACGATCAAAAAGCTTTGGAAGGTCTTTCGGGAATTCATTTTCATATCTTTTTTGAAAAAGACGAGCAAGATTTGGAAAAAGTTCTGCCACAAATTGAAAAAAAATTCGGCAAATATTTTAAACAGCTAAAATGGGTAAATTTTGGTGGCGGACAGAAAATTACCGACGATAATTATGACGTAGAGAAATTAATTAGTCTTATAAAGAATTTCAAAAAGCGTTACGGCGTGCAAGTTCACTTGGAACCGGGAGCGGCCGTAGTGTGGCAAACGGGCATTTTAGTGGCTTCGGTTTTGGATATTGTGGAAAGGGATGGCGTAGCTTATAAAATCCCGATTTTGGACATTTCTTTCGAGGCGCATCTGATGGATTTCGTGCTAAGCCCTGATTTGGAATTGCGGATACGCGGAGCAGGTGGCGAAAAGAAATATAAAAACATTTATCAGTTTGGCGGCTGTACTTGTCTGGCCGGAGATAAACTCTCGCAGCTGTACAGTTTTCCTAAGGAATTAAAAGTTGGTGACAAAATTGTGATTGAAGATGGAATTCAATATTCATTGGTAAAAGTTACGATGTTTAATGGTGTACAGCATCCGGATATCGTGCTGTGGAAAAAGGCCGGTAAAGAATATATTCCAAAACTGATCCGTAGATTTGGTTATGAAGATTTCAAGAAGAGGATGGGGTGATATGGATAAACAATGCCCCCGACGAAATGTCGGGGCTGCTGGCGGAGAGGGAGAGATTCGAACTCTCGCTAGGGGTTAACCCCCTACTACAGGATTAGCAATCCCGCCCCTTCAGCCACTTGGGTACCTCTCCCGACTAATTCCTACTTGTCAAAAGCGTAGACACTATAAGAAAAAGCCTATTTAAAGTCTAGGGGATTTCGCCGATGATCCGGGAAAACTATTTCTTTTTATTTAACTCTTTTATCTTATCGCGCCACTTGTCTGCTTCATCCCGAAAAACGGTACATTGTTTATGGCCGGCGAAAAATGCGTCCAGGGCCTTTTCCTTGCATTCTTTTTTCTGTTTTTCGGTCATCCATGTCGACTTGTTACAGGCATTTATTTCATCATGATAAGTTTGCTCGAATTTGTAGACACATCTGTTAAACAGTAAATCCCAAAATTGCATTTCCTCGGTGTATGTTTTTATAAGATCGGCCTTGGTTTGTCCGGTTCGGTCTTGATTGCCCTGACCTCCTTTAGTGCCGGTACTGGGATTATCCCCATATGCAGGCGCACTATTCGCTAGCGCCATTGCGACGATGAAAGCGACCAGTGTCAAATATTTGCCGAAAGAATGTTTTTTCATGCGCCAACCTTATCACTGTTCGGCAAAATAGCGCAAGCCCTGCCTATGGCAGACAGGTACTATACTACCGGAACTTTGCGGCTGGACGTAAGATTGGACTGGCTGACTGATTTGATGCAAAAAGAGCATTTTACAACCTTACTAAATCTAAATTAATTCATCATACAATTCCTGAATCTGTTTTTTAAGCCATGGAATTTGAGAATATTGTTTTCGAAATGACGGAGGAAGATTTTTCACGGCTTCTCCAATAATTTCTACACGTCTAATGATAGCATCCTGCATCATTTTCATTTGTACAAACTTTTCTATTAATACTGGCTTCCAGAGTTGTTTTTAAATGTGCCAATTCTAGCAAGCCAATAGTTTTACTGAATTTTACAAGTAAATCCAAATCACTTGTTTTTTTTTCGTTTCCAGTTGCAAATGATCCAAAAATTGCTGCTTTGGTAACACCTTGGCTTTTTAGAATGGGGATAATTCTTTTTTTGATTACTTGAATGGTCATGTAGTGAGTATAGCAATAGCCATCAATGCTTGTAAATTGATTACTAACCGATTCTAACAAAAGAAAACTATGTGCCGTGTCCACTTTTTGGGGTACAGATCATGGCGGAGAGAGAGGGATTCGAACCCCCGAGGAGCTTGCGCCCCTAACGGTTTTCAAGACCGTCGCTTTCGACCGCTCAGCCATCTCTCCCGAATTTTATAAGCTCGCGTAATATATTACATCTCCTCCACAACTTCAACCCCAAGTAAATTTAGTCCATTCTTCAGAATTTGCGCGCTGGCGCGGACTATTTCAAGACGCTCTTTTTTGTCTTTTGGATCAGCTATTTTTAGCACCGGAACACTATTATAAAAAGCATTGAATTTTTGAGCCAATGCGTAGAGATAATTGCAAAGCACGTTTGGCTTGTATTCTTGGGCTGCCAAATTTAAAAATTCGGCGTATTGCGGGAAAAGGGCTATTAGTGCCCGAGTTTTTTCCCGGCTTTGAGTCTTATCTTCCTTGATTCCGTCCGTGCTTAATTCTTCCTCCGCCTTCCTCAAAATACTCCTGGCCCGGGCGTAAGAATATTGCAAATATGGCGCGCTGTTACCATCGAGGGCGAGCATTTTGTCCCAGTCGAAAACAATGTTGGTGGTGCGATTTTGCGACAGAACATTGTATTTTACCGCGCCGATACCGATTGCACGGGCGACCGCGTCCATATTTTTGAGTTCGGGGTTTTTTTCTTTGATAATTTTACCGGCACGTTCGATCGCTTCATTCAAAACTTCATCTAAAAGGATAATATTACCCTTTCTGGTACTCATTTTGCTGTCTTTAAATTGCATTCTGCCGAAAGCCACGTGTTCGGCTTCGCCTTTATACCAGCCGAGTTTTGTGGCTGCGGTAAGCAGTTGTTTGAAGTGCAGGGTTTGGGCTACATCCACGACATATATTATTTTTGCGGGCTTCCAGGTATCGATGCGATATTTGAGAGCGGCAAAATCGCGGGTGATGTAGAGCGTAGCGCCATTGCCTTTTTGCACCGGAACCGTAGGAATATTGGGGTCGTCATATTTGATAACCAAGGCTCCTTCATCGCCTTTAACAAAGACTTTTTTCTTTTTTCCGTCCTTGATAATTGCCGCCATTTTCTCCTCGTAAAAGCTCTCTCCCTGCGTGTAATCAAAATGAATTCCTCCCAACAAATCATAGGTTTTTTGAATTTCTTTGAGGCTTTCGCGCACAAACCATTCCCAAAGTTCCCGATTGGTCTTGTTTCCATCTTCAAAATCTTTGAATTCTTTGCGAGCTTCGTCTTCCAATTTCGGATTTTTTTCCGCTTCTTCATGAAATTTTACGTATAATTTCAAAAGTTCGTCTATTGGATTTTTTTCTATCACTTTTTTTTCGCCCCAATTCTTATAAGCGTAAATAAGTTTGCCGAATTGCGTGCCCCAATCCCCTATGTGATTTATGCTGATGGCTTTGAAGCCGAGTTTGTTAAAAATATTATAAATACTTTGGCCGATAATTGTGGATAAAAGATGGTGAATTCCCAATGGCTTAGCGATATTCGGCTGGCTGTATTCAACAATTAAATTTTTATTTTTGCCAATTTCGCCGGTGCCAAAATTATCTTTTTCTCTATTCACCAGCTCGACCTGATATCGCAAAAAAGAATCTTTGATGAAAAAATTTATGAAACCCGGTCCGGCAATTTCGACTTTTTCAATCAAATCATCTGTGTCAATTTCCTTGACCAGTTTTTCGGCAATTTCGCGAGGGGGCAGATTTAGGATTTTGCTTAATTGCAGGGCCACGCCGGAGGCATAGTCGCCGTAATTTTCCTGATTGGGATGGTCGATTTTCACCTCCGCCAAATCACTATTCGGAAAACTCTTATGAATGGCCTTTAGAAAAATCGTGGCCAGTTTGTTTTTGAGCAAATTTTGATCATGAAGATCAAATTTCAGATTGGGAGAGGAAGTTCGCGCTTTTTTTTTTATATTTTCAGTCTCCTCTTTTTCCAGAAAATGCACCTTCTCTTGAAGAGGAATCTTGGAATCATCCGCGTGTTTTCTACCGGCAATCCCTAGATCAAGGTAGCGATTTTCCTCGTTAAGGATAAAGGTTTCCGTGTGACCGCCAATATATTTCAAAATGGTGTTTTCTATTTCCTTGAGAATGTGGCCAAATTCATCCATGTGCATTTTGCTCAAATCCTCAATTAACAAGACAGCATTTACTGTTTTTGGAGTAAATTTGGTTCTTTCACATTCACGATAATTCCAATATCTGCAGGTGATTCCACCATTATCAATGTAGGCTGCTTCACCTTCCTGCGCTCTTTCGACTTCAATGGAGCCAAGAGGTCTAAAGGGCTCACCACCTTTGGTAAAAGTAAGGTTCAGGTCTCCGCAAAGCCAATCCAGGTCTTCGCCACCAATCGGCAAAAGATATTTGAGAGAGAAATAATTGTAAATATCCACCAAAATATTGATGTGAGGAATGTCTTTACCGGCTTTGATTCTTTTTAATAAAGCGGCGATGGATGGTGGGAATTTTCTCGGATTGATGCCAAATTTGCCATAAGCCTGACTCCAGGCCTGCACCATGGGATGCTCGTAAACATCTTTTTCGGTAAATTCTTTAGTGCGTTGAGCGCAAACGCCGCGCAGAAGGCCTTCTACGGCTGAAACTCTACGGGAATTATTGATCCCTTTTATGAGCAACGCTCCTACCTTAAGGTCCGGCTGCTGTTCAAAAATTTTCTGATCGATGATTAACTTCATTTGAAAGCTTTATTTCGGGGCCTATTGTACTGAAAAATAGAAGGAAAGCAAAGTTACCTCAAAATGGTGATTGATTTATTTGGAAAAATTTGCTATAATGGCTAGATAAAAATTCAAACAAACAAAAAATAATACAAACAAATATGAAAAAGATAACCTATTTTCTTCTGGTAACAGCGCTGCTTTCCGTGTTCTCTTTCAGGGCCTTTGCGGCTGATACCGCTAATCCAACCAACGTTAAAAACGTAAAAGTGGTGGCTGCGATGGATGGAGCTGTAAAGCTCGGTTGGAGTAAAGCCACGGATGATGTGGGCGTCGTGGGTTATAAAGTATACTATGGTCTGACGTCGGTGACGCAAAAAGGTAAAACTTACGATAAAAATATTGACGCAAAGAACGTGCAGGAATTTACCGTTAGCGGTCTTACAAATGACACCAAGTATTATTTTACGGTTATTGCTTATGATGCCGCCGGCAATGAGAGTTTAGCCTGGGGCAATGAGGTATCGGCTACACCGGCAAAAGGTTCAGGCAGCGGGAGTGGAGCCGGTAGTGATATCGGTAGCGATAAGACTGCTCCTCAAGTTGCTGATGCTTCTGCTATAGATAATCAGGATGTAAAAGTGGTTTTTTCCGAAGAAATTGTGCTGCCAAAAAGTAATCCGCAGGATGCTTTTGACATTGAAGATCAGGATAAATTCCAGCCTTTATTGGTTACCGATGCCAGGATGGATGCGACCGATACCTCTAATAAGACGGTTATTTTGGGCACTTCCAAGCAGAAAGAAAATGCCGCTTATAAATTGACTGTGGGGATTGACGTGAAGGACAAAGCCGGCAATCCAATTGTCAGTGGCACCTCCGATACCGCGCCATTCAAGGGTAGCGGTGTGGAAAAACCGGCGGAGGATAAGAAGGGTCCTTCGATAACGAAGGTGGAAAGCATGGATAATACGCATTTTATTGTTAATTTTGATGAAACTGTGGTTTTGAGTATCGATCCGTCGGAGGATTTTGTGATTACCGCTGAAAGCGACAATACCAAAAAGCTGGATGTTCTTGGTGTTAAATTGGGTACAAACAGCGCGAATGTGGAAGATGCCACGGCTGTTATTACCACTTCACCTCAAGAGGCCGTTAAATACAAAGTGAAGGTGACTAATGTTAAAGATGGCAGCGGAAACAAGGTGTCGGATACTAAAAATAGCGGTTCTTTCGCCGGCACAGCTGCGGCTACCGGAGGGGATCAACTAAAGGATATTATTCCGCCAAAAGATGTGGTTAATTTCATCGCCGATAAGATATTGAATGGCAAGCAATATACGGTAACTCTTAACTGGAAGATTCCCGCCGAAAATAAAGATACGGAAAAACAGTTGATTTATAAGAGTACCGATAAGGGTGTTAATTACGGTAACGAGGCCACTCTTGCCTCCGATAAGACCCAATACAAAGCGGAGAAAATGGATCCCGGTGAATACTGGTTTAAAATTACCGAAAAAGATTTTGCCGGAAATGAAAGCAAGGGTGTGATCACTAAAATTGTGTTGCCAAAGACCGGTCCGGAAATGATTGGTTTGGTGGCTTTCTCTCTTATAGCCGGTAGAATCGTTGGCAGAAAGAAAAGGAAAAAATAAGGTTTCAGCTTCACTGATTTTTGCTCGCCTTACCGGGTAGGTGCAGGGCAGGCTCGCTAGAGCGCAAGCGCTCTGTCGATTTTGGCTCCCAAGGATCTTAATTTTTCATCGAGCTTTTCGTAGCCGCGATCGATGTAGTAAATATTGGAGATTTCTGTAGTGCCCTCCGCAATTAAAGCGGCGATAACCATAGCCGCTCCGGCACGGATATCACAGCTGGAGATAGGCAGACTTTTCAGCTTGCCAGGGCCAATAATCAGGGCCTGATGAGGATTTAAAAATTCGATATGCGCGCCCATTTTTTCCAACTCAAAAAGATAATTCAAACGTCCTTCAAAAAGAGTTTCAAAAATTTTGCTGACGCCATGCGCTTGAGTTAATAAAACCGTAAAAGGAGCTTGTAAATCGGTGGCAAAACTGGGATAAACCGCGGTGCGTAGCATTTTGGTGGCATGTAATTCTTTACCGGGAAAAATTTCCACTGCTGATTTTGAAAGCTTGAATTTACCGCCAATTTCTTCAAGTTTTTGCCAAAAACTGTCGAGATGATCGGGGTTTATTCCCTTGATGGTGATGTTGCTTTTGGTGGCCACTGCGGCAATAGCAAAAGTACCGGCTTCAAGATAGTCCCCGGTGATGGTGTATTTTCCCCCTTTGAGGGTTTTTACACCTTTAATTTTTACGTTATTGGTTCCGATGCCGGAAATTTTGGCGCCCATTTTGCACAGAAAATTACAAAGATCCTGAACATGAGGCTCGCAGGCGGCCAGACGTATTTCGGTTTCTCCTTCAGCCAAAACAGCGGCCATGATGGCATTTTCCGTAGCGGTAACACTTAATTCAGGCAGAACAATTTTCTTACCTTGGAGTTTTTTTGCTTTAATATGCAGACCTTTTTGGTCGTCCAAAATTTCGCAACCAAGTTCTTTGAGGGCGTGAGTGTGAGCATGCACGGATCTTTTACCGAGGACGCAGCCCCCGGGGAAAGCCATTTTTACCTCACCGAAGCGCTGAATCAAGGGGCCTAAAATCAGGATTGAGGCGCGCATTTTTTTAACGAGATCGTTGGGGGTGTTTTTACCTTTTAAAGCGGTGGCGTCTATTTCCAAAATATTATTTTTGAAAATGATTTTGGCGCCAAAGCCGGCTAGAATTTTGGCCATGGAATGAATATCTTCGATATTCGGCACATTTTCCAAAATCACTTTGCACTTTATCAATAGAGCAGCGCACATAATTGGAAGAGTGGCGTTTTTTGAACCGCTGACCGTTACTTCTCCACTTAATTTTTGTCCTCCATGGACGATAAAATTTGCCATGTTTCTTTTGTAAGCTCGCGCCGTGCGCTCGCTGTGCATTTATACAATATTTGTCTTTAAAAGTCTATCCCAGATGATGATTTGACCCACTGGGATATTGAGAATCCGGCTTATTTGTGCTATAATTTCGTGAATAAAAAAACAAAAAGAAAAACAAAATGCGTAGTGGTTTTAAGAAAAAAATTATTCTTTATGTCGTCATCGGTCTTGGATCGATATTTGTTGTTAATAATGTAAAAATTTCCGAGGGCAATTTTGGTCTTTTCAGAACTTCTTCTATTGCCGTTTTTGAACCCGTAGATCTGGGAATTGAAAAGGTAACTTTGAAAAAAATTGCCGATAAATACAGCGCAAATATTGTCATTACCAATTATGGTGGTGATTTGAAAAACGGTCAGCTTGTCCTTCAAGCCGGAGATGAGGAAAAACATGTTTACTTAAAAAATGATGACCGGGGATTTTCGTTGGCAAAAGGCAAAAGTTACATAGTGGAAAATTATGAATTGCTTTTTGGCGGTGATTACAATGGTGGTAAATTGAGCGTAGAAATCAAGCTGCCGGAAAAGGTCGATTATTTCGCCGGAAACAATAAATATGATGTGGATGTTTTTACTCTGCCGGCAAAAATCGAGGCTCTGGGAATTGATGAAATTGAAGATGACGGCACGATAAAATTGGCTTTTGAAGCTAAAAATCATTCAACAATAACCGATGACTTTGAAATTTATAAAACCGCTGCTCTGAATTTTGATGAAAATGAATCCAGGTACGCGGAAGCGGCTTCCGAGTCGGGAGATAAAATTTTTGGCTATTATCGGATAAAAAACTCCGAGGATTTGATCAAGAATAATAACTGGTCACAGATACAAAGCGTTGGTACGGATCCTCATTTTATTAAATTGGCGAGCGATCCCTTCAAGGATCCTGCCGCTCATTATCTCTATATTAAGGCTATAAACAAGGAAACCGGAAATTATGTAGTGAGCAACATTATCTCTTTGGTTCCGGGAAAAGATTTGACGCGTGCGGCTTTTGCCAAATTTTTTGTCGAATATGGTGAAGTAAAAATTGACGATGATGTAAAAAATAATTTCGCGGATGTGGCCGAGGATGAATGGTATGCACCCTATGTGAAAACACTTTCAAAATTGGATTTGATAAAAGACGATCAGTCTGAATTTCATCCCGAGAAAATGATGACGCGTGGTGAAGCCTTCAGGATGGTGAAGGATTATTTCGAAGTGGGCGAAGATAAAGCTTTTGATAAAAATTTACAGCCGGAGAAGCCGGCCACAAAAAATTATTTAAAATACTTGATATATGAGTACAAAAAAAATTCTTAAATTTTATCTAATTACCACTTTGTCATTGAGTTCCCTGGCTGTTTTTAGCCTTAATGATGGCTTTCGCGAGTATCTTTCCTACGGCTATGCCAGTGTAATTACTGATTCGAAGCCAAATCCGGTCGGAGCGCAAAGTAAAATAATTAATCAAGATAATCCGGCACGCATGATTTTTTCCATAATTCATGACGGAGCCAATTCTTTGGTGGGCGCCGGTGAAGAAAATGTTGATTTTATGAATCTGGTTTTTGCAATGGGGGCTACAAAAGCAAAATTAAAAAACCTGACTTTCACTATAAAAGGCGTAGACGGCAATAATATCAAAAATGCCTATTTGGCTCATGAGAAAGACGTTCTTGCTACCGGAAGGATTGCGGACAATAAGATAAAATTTACGAATATTGACTTTGAACTTAAGCCAAATACCAAAATTACTTTGCCGGTGAGACTGGATCTCGGTGAAAATTTGCAGGCCGGTAATATTATCACTTTGGATATTGAAAAAGCTGACGATGTGAGCCTTGAAGTTAATGGCAGAAACTATGGATTAAATGGACGCTATCCGATTAAAGGCGGTTATTTGAGTATCGTGAAATTCAGATAGGTGCTAGTGTAGTGTCTCCAACTTAGCTTTACAATTTCCATGGATGACTGTAGAATGTGGACATGTGGAAAACAGCTCATCATTTGAATGGAACAGAAAGTCAGAAACGGCAACTTATACAATGGGTGCGTTCTGGAACCACG
>JACRIB010000087.1 GCA_016235895.1 Candidatus Peregrinibacteria bacterium
GCCTCTTGTGGTTTTGTGCTATCGAAAGAAAACTATTCTGATGAATCATATGAAAAAAGAGTGAAGAAATATTACTCCCATTATCTCAAAAAATCACCGCGCCCGATACTGAAAATGTTAGTTTTTCAGCATGTCCTTAGCCAGCAGATATCATTCCACAGTGGTGAGATCCGCAGACGAAATAAATGGCTGTGGAGGAAGCCTAAAAGGACTTGCCTCGGGTCTTGTTCAAGATGCCATGGCGGCACCGGAATTATTGAGAAGCTTCATGGCCATGCAATTTAGCGATCTAATGAGTTTTGAACTCGGTGGAATAACTTTTGGTACCAGCACAGGCCTACAACCCACCAGAGAACTCATCATAATCCCCGGTTTCGCCGCTTCCGCAAGACACCTATCAACACTCATGAGACACATAGGCAAAAGAGCCGTTCCTCACCCTCAATTGGCAGAAAGAAAAATAACAGCAACAGTCCTCAATGACGCCACCATTTTAGCCGAAGATATCGGTAAAAAAGAAAGAGAGACTGACCTTTGCGGACACAGTCGCGGCGGACTGGTAGTACTCTGCGCTCTGCAAATGTTACAAAATATGGGGTGTGACGGACTCATCTCTCAAGCCTTTTTGCTCTCACCCACTTCCACAGGTGTCCGACCGGAAATCGCTTTATGGGCCAAACATCTTGGAATAGACTCCGTGCAAGATCTCTGCCCGGACAGCAAAGCAACGCAATTCTGGCAAAGCCTAACACCTAAAAACAGAGCTAAAATTTCCATCATCAGTCAAAACGGCGGCGATGGCTTTACCGCGCCGGAAACAAGTTTCGTCCCGGGCGCAACCATGTTCGTCACCCCACCTTGCGGACACCAGGAAAGCGTCCGCGATCCCACAACCGACTATTTCAAACTCGTCCGAGACTTAGTAAAACATCCTATAATAATTACCAACTAAAACTCTTCCAAGAACCAATTGTAAAATCAAATAAGCCACCACGCCAATCGCCAAAATAATCACCGCGTTTTGATTGGAAAGTTTACCCCATTCCAAAAACAAATGATAGCCAACAACAAACATCCACACCACACCAACCAACCAGATTAAATCAAACAATCCGGACGGATCAATCAATCCGGTCAACGCCAATAAAAACGGTACCGCGCTTAGCCACAAAAAAACTGAAGCATAAGCCAAAACTTTAAAAAATGGCCAATGCCCGTGCTTACTTGCAAAGATTCTTTCAGCAGCATAACTCATCACAAAAATAGCTCCTGTCAAAGCAATCGAAGGGATAACCATCGGCCAAAAAAGCACACGCGTAAATAGCGACCCAAAGCCGGATGGAAAAAGCATCGACGATAAAATCAGATTCAAAACCGGCGGCACGGCTAAGATAATAAAACCCCATTTTTTTGCCGCAGGTCTGTTGGCCACAGCAGCCATAACAGGTTTGTTAAACTTCAATACTTCAATGCCATCCTTAATTTCATTAATCATATTTTTATATTAAATTATAAAATTAACTAAAAAGGCGAAGACCCCATCAAAAGTCCAACCACATCACCGTAAAAATTAATTAAATCTTGCACATCCTTGGTTTTGTCATCCACAGCCGCCTGAATACTCACAACATCCTTATTTTTACCTTCAACCATGGCAACCAAATTTGCTTTTTTGGAATCCAAAACCTGCCCATCGGGAACCTTGTAAGCCTTTACAACTTTCACCATGGCCTCAAAACGATCAAAATAATCTCCACCAAGCTGGCCTGTAGAAGCCGAACTTTGTTGTTTTTTATCGGTAAAATCCTTCTTATAATCTATCACCAGAGTCCGCTTGGAATAATCGGGAGTCAGTGTCAAAACGGTCTTTTGCGTGGCGTCACTGATGGTCAAAGAAAATTTCGCCACGTTTTGAGAACCAAAACAGGCGATCAAACCAACCATCATTAAAACAACGACAAACAAATACAAAAATTTTTTCATGGGAATTGGGAAAAGGTTAAATCATCAGGGATTATATAACACAATTCCTAAAAAAAACAATCAATCATTATTATTTCTTGGCTTTCGCAGCAGGCGCAGCGGCGGCAGGCGTCGAAGACGAAGCAGGTGTCGCAGCGGCAGCATCAGCTGCAGGCGCGCCAGGAACAGCAGCGGCCGTAGCATCCGCAGCAACAGCAGCAACCGGAGCCACTTCCTCTTCTTCTTTCGGAGCAACCGCAGTCACAACCACTTCATCCGGAGGATTCAATATTGTAATACTTGCCGGTACTGCCAAATCCTTTACACGCACATAACTATGGAAATTAACAATTCCTTCCACGCTTACTTCGATCGAATGAATCAAATCTTTTGGCAAACACTTAACATCAATTTCATCAAGATTATAAGTCAAAATACCACTCAGCTCTTTAACAGCAGGCGCCACACCGATAAATTTCAAAGGAATCTTGGCATGGATCATCTCATCCATACGCACGTTAATAAAGTCCACATGGATTATTTCGTCGGAAATCGGATCGTATTGTAAATCATGAACCAAAGCGTTGTGCTTTTGTTTTCCATCTACATTCAACTCAATAACGGTGTTT
Organism: Candidatus Peregrinibacteria bacterium; assembly: GCA_016235895.1. Lineage (GTDB taxonomy): Bacteria > Patescibacteriota > Gracilibacteria > UBA1369 > LOWO2-01-FULL-3 > JACRIB01. Next base: position 2,592 of record JACRIB010000087.1, read on the forward strand.
CTACCGGCAGTCCTGTAAAGACGGCGGAATTCGCCACTGCCAAGTTGTAAAGAAATATTTTTTACGCCTCTACCGTAAAATTCAGCAGGCAACAGCTTTTGTACGCGTAAATCCTTCCCTTTCAGGTGAGAATCTCTCGTCTGTACGTCAATAGTCATGATATCCATATGCTTCAAGATTAAATTTGCCCGCCAAGTTTAGCCGAAACCCTTTATTAACGCAATAGTTTTTGCTAGAATCCCACAGTCTATCAATAAATCACCAGAATATGTTTGATAAAGCAAAAAATCTCTACAAACTACAGAAGCAGGCCCGCGAAATTAAGGAAAAGCTTAAAAACACCCACATCGAAGCCGAAAATGAAGGTGTATCCGTAATTATCAATGGTGAACAGGAAGTTATTGAAGTACACATCGCCGACGAAGCCCTCCAGGACAAGAAAAAACTCGAAAACAATCTGGTAAACTGCATGAACAAAGCGGTGAAAAAATCTCAGCAGATCGGCGCCGAGCTGATGAAAGACATTATGGGCGACATGAATATGCCAGGTTTGACATGAACAATCTTAGCTATCGTAAAAACAGAAGATTCTATCGACTTTTGGCAGTGCCGCTGATTGTCATTTTTGCCTTACTTATTGGCTACATTAAATATCATTATTTTGTTTACAATCCTGTGGATGCCAATGACAATACTTCGATTTCCTTCCAGGTAAAAAAGGGCCAAAGCGTAAGAGAAATAGCCGACAATTTAGAAGAAAAAGAGCTGATAAAAAGTCCATTTTCCTTTTATTTATATGCCAAACTAAATCACCTGGGGGAAAATATCATTTCCGGCCGCTTTATTCTCACTAAAGGCATGAACACGCCACAACTTCTGGAAGCTCTGAGCAATCCCGCCAAAGCCGAATATATCCTGACAGTGCAGGAAGGGCTGACCATTCGCGATATCGACGCCAAATTGGTCGAAATGGAACTGACAAAATCCGGTGAATTTATTCAGGCCGTAAAAAATTTCAATAATTGGAACGCCTATCGGTTTTTAGACCAAAAAACTTTGAGTAAATTGACTCTGCCGTTGGAAGGTTATCTTTATCCCGACACTTATTTTCTGGATCCCGGTACCTTCAAAACCGGTTCACTGATCGAATTGATGCTGAATAATTTTTCCAAAAAATTTAGTAAGAGCCAGCCTTTGATCAAAAAACACAGCATTCACCAGATCATTACCATGGCTTCCATTCTTGAAAATGAAGTGAAAACCGGCAAAGACCGCAAAACCGTTTCCGGCATTCTTTGGAAAAGACTCGACGCGCACTGGCC
>JACRIB010000089.1 GCA_016235895.1 Candidatus Peregrinibacteria bacterium
CCAAAGCAAGCTTTGTTCATTATTCTCAAGATAACTTAGGGGATAACCTCCTTTTAGCCAAAGCTGTTTATAGTCGCGGTCTTTTCCTTCGATTTCTTTGAGAGAAAATGGACTTAATTCATAATGAATGATTCTCCCCGCTAGGGATTCCGAGGTGTTTTTTAATAGTAACGGTGAGGCGGAACCCAATAGCAGGAATCGCCCATTCTTTTTTTTCTTGTCTATCAGTGCGCGTAGAATTGGAAATAATTCCGGCATTCTTTGCACTTCGTCAATGATGATCATTTTGTCTTCATTTTCGCCCAGATAAAGCTCGGGATCGCGTAATTTGTTCATATCAGAGGGGAGTTCCAAATCAAGGTAAATGGCTTCTTTGCCGGCACTTTTCAGGATTTCTTTGGCCAAGGTGGTTTTCCCGACTTGTCGTGAGCCGATAATGCTGACTACTGGAAATTTTTTGAGTGAATGAGTGAGGGCGATTTTTAGCAACCTTTTTACCATACTTGTATTTTAAAGCATAGACTTTAAAAATGCAAGGGTGAATCTTTTCTAATATTGATTTCGGTGATTTTCCACAAGTTGACGGATGGATGCTTCTTAAATTCGGAAGCATGGATCTTTCGGATGTTACGCCTTGGTCAGGCGGAAGGTTCCTATCAAATCAATATTTGACCAAAGGTAGAGCGCAGTTTATGGCTGATAAGTTTGCGAAGAGGTTTTAAGAATCGAATGTTCTCTGGGATAAATTTACCTTACAAAAAAGAGCCCGGCCGCAAGGTTAGGCTCTTTTTTTCCCCGCGGAGATACTTTTTATATCAGTAAAGGTACGCTATTTGTACCATTTTGAACATAAAAGGTAATTCCGGGCAGAATTTTTGGCAGCGTATGGATGCAATAATTCCGGAATAAAACGCAGGCTGGGAAAGTTGAGATGTATACTCCTGGACAAAAAAACCCCACCTTACGGCGGGGTTTTTTAAATTGAAAACAATGCAAGGGCGGAAACAATGCCCACCTTCGGTGGCTTATCTTACAGCGTCCTTCAAAGATTTACCTGCTTTGAAAGCTGGAAGCTTCATAGCCGGGATCTTGATTTTCTGGCTTGGGTTACGTGGGTTTACGCCTGTACGAGCAGCTCTCTTTGATACACGGAAAGTACCGAAACCGGTGATTGTTACGTTCTGACCACCCTTAAGGCTCTTTGTGATCATTGTAAGTACTGAATCGAGAACTTCGCTAGCGGCTTTTTTTGTTACGCCAGCGGCTTGTGCAGCACCTGAAACCAAGTCTTGCTTAGTCATAGTGTTTTGGGTTATGGAAATAAAACATTCGTATTATATGAGCTTAAAGCCTATTAGCAAGCCGATTTTGCTTATTGTGTTGACGGAAAACGGGAATTATTATAAGAATGGAAAGTAAATTTCGGTTTAAATAAAGCATTTATGGCAAAAAATTTAGTGATTGTGGAGTCTCCGGCGAAGGCGAAAACGATCTCGCGATTCTTGGGAAGTGACTACAGAGTTTTGGCTTCCATGGGCCATGTTATGGACCTGCCAAAGTCCAAGATGAGTATTGATGTAGATCATGATTTTGAGCCGGATTATATTGTTTCGGCGGAAAAGAAAAAAGTGGTAACGCAGCTAAAAGACGAATTGAAAAAAGTTGACGAACTCTGGATCGCGACTGACGAGGACCGCGAAGGAGAGGCTATCGGCTGGCATTTACTGACTGCCTTGAAAGTGGATAAAAAGAAAATGCCGACACATAGAATTGTGTTTCATGAAATTACGGAGGGTGCGATTAAGGATGCGTTGAAGCATCCGCGTGACATTGATCAAAACATCGTGGATGCGCAGCAGGCGCGCAGAGTTCTGGATAGACTTGTGGGTTACGAATTGTCGCCTTTGTTGTGGAAAAAAATTCGTTACGGACTTTCCGCGGGGCGCGTGCAGAGCGTGGCGGTGCGTCTTGTGGTTGAGCGCGAGCGCGAAATTATGGCTTTCAAACCGGAAGAATATTGGACAGTGATTGGCAATTTTGAGAAAAAAGATAGGGCTTTGGCGGAACGTGAAAAAAATTTCCAGGCGGAATTGCAAAAATTTAAAGATGAGAAGTTAGCGATCGTGAATGGCGAGCAAGCAGAAAAAGTTCTCAAAGATTTGGAAGGAGCGGAATATAAGGTGATGTCGGTGGAAGAGAAAGAAATGAAGCGTTCACCGGCTGCGCCCTTTATTACTTCCACTTTGCAGCAGGAGGCGTCGCGCAAACTTGGCTTCTCGGTCAAGAAAACAATGATGGTGGCGCAAAAATTGTACGAGGGTATTGATACGGGTTCCGGCCAGACGGGTATGATTACTTATATGAGAACGGATAGCGTGAATCTTTCCGATTTGGCTTTGAACATGGCGAAAGAAGTGATCAGTAAGCATTTTGGCCCGCAGTACGCGCTGGATGAGCCGCGGAAATACAAGGGTCGCAAGGGCGCGCAGGAGGCGCATGAGGCAATTCGACCGGTGGATTTGGCGATGACGCCGGATATGGCCGAGAAATTTTTGGACAAGGATCAGGCGCGACTTTATGAATTGATTTGGAAAAGAACACTGGCTTGCCAGATGAAAGAAGCAATTTTGAACAAGGTGGGTGTGGATATAAATGCGTTCAAAGGCGGGCGGGATACTGCTTATACTTTCCGTGCGACCGGCCAGACCATTGTCATTCCGGGTTTTATGGGAGTGTATCTCGAGGGGCGCGATCATGAGGAAGAAGAGGCGCAGGACGGTGAAAAGATTTTGCCAAAATTGGTGGAAGGGGAGATGGTGGATTTGAAAAATTTGGAGAATACGCAGCATTTTACCAAACCTCCGGCCAGATATACCGAAGCTTCTTTGGTTAAAAAACTGGAAAGCGAGGGTATTGGCAGACCGAGCACTTATGCGCCTACAATCACGACAATTATGACGCGCGGTTATATTGAAAAAGATGGCAAAGCGCTGAAGCCGACGGATGTGGCGATGGTGGTGACGGATTTGTTGGTGGAAAATTTTCGCGAAATTGTAGATTACAAATTTACGGCGGAGATGGAGGAGCAACTGGATAGTATTGAGGAAGGAAAAACGCAGTGGGTGCCGATGATTCGGGCTTTTTATGATCCGTTTCATAAAAATATTTTGGAGAAAAATGAGACCTTGAAAAAAGGCGAAATTATCAAAGACGAGACTAATGAGGTTTGTGAAAAATGCGGGTCGAAGATGATGGTGAAATTGGGTAGGTTTGGCAAATTTCTGTCTTGTTCCAATTATCCGGAATGTAAAAATGCGCAGCCTTTGGAAGGCGCAAACGGCGTGAGCGTGGAGAAAAAGATGACGCCGGAGGAGGAAAGGGCGGTGGCGGATTTGAAGGCTAAACATGCCGAGACAAAATGTGAAAAATGCGGCAAGCCGATGGAAGTAAAAATGGGCAGATTCGGGCCGTTCTTGGGCTGCAGCGGCTATCCGGATTGCAAAAATATCAAGTCGATTGTGGTGTCTTCGGGCGTGAAATGCGTGAAGTGCGGAGAAGGCGATTTGGTTGAGAGGAGGACCAGAAAGGGCGGCAAGATTTTCTGGGGCTGCAATAAGTTTCCAAAATGCAAGTGTGCGACTTGGAACAAACCGGTTGGCAAGTGTGAAAAATGTGGTGGACTGCGGGTGGTTGATAAGTCCGGCGAGACTTTATGTATGGAGTGCGAGATGGAAAAGAAGGCTCCGAGAGCAAAGGGCAAAAAAAAACAAGCCTCTTGAGATTTTGGCTTATTTTTGCTATAATATAGGCAATAAAAATAAAAATAAAACCATGGTTTTTAAGAATAAAGTGCCTTTTATATTGATTACCGCTTTGTTGGCGAGTTCTTTGAATTTTTCAGTGGTTGCTTTTGCTGAAACGGACGCCGTAAATAGCGATCCGACAGTTTGCAGCGGCCGAATAACCGGTGTGACAAACACTTATAATCCCAATTCCGGCGTGGTTTCTTTTGATGCCCATGATGGTCCCGGATTTGAGGATGGCGCGGCCATTTCATTATCAATAACCGGAAACAATCCCGGTCTGGCTCCGGCCAATAGGAGTGACGCGGCCTGTATCAGCAAAATAGCCGGTAATGCTTACGCTCAAGCTTATGACTACGCCTTGAAAGGCTGGGCTTGGGACACCAATGGCGGTTTTGTTTCTTTTAATTGTGCAAGTGGTTCGAACAATGCCGGTGGAGTGGATGTGCCTTGCGGTGCTTTTGATTACGGGGTTTATATTTCTCCGGTTCAAGGTGGAATTAGAAATCTTTTTGGTTATGCCTGGAACCCGACTTTGGGTTGGATAAAGTTTAAAAACGATCCCGGGGATTCGATTGCATACGGCGTGACCATCGATGTAAATACCGGAAAAAGTTCCGGCTATGCCTGGACTTCGGCCGGAGTTTACATAGATTTTAGCGGTTTGACTTTGAATTTACCCGATAAGGCCGTGGTTGTGGTGGGTGGGAATAATTGGTGTCAGGGAAAAGTCGGTTTGTGCGTGGATATTGCGCCCGATCCTTCTAATTTGAGCTTTAGTTCCAATCTCGCGGTGAAAGTTGCCGATGGAGTGGATGGTTACAATGTGGATATTTATTTACGTGATGCAAATGGTAACGGAATTGATCCTAATGATTACAATCCAGCTAATATGGGTAGGGGAAAAGGAATAGCTCCGCCTGATTATTATGATTTTGCGAAAAGTATAAAATTCGACTGGGGTGACACGGTGAAACTCGATCAGGTAAACGATGTTAAAGTTGGTACTTCTTTGAATATGATACAGTCTCCCTCTTCCGTTTCCAGTCCAAAAGGCGCCGTTACATTTAAGCCTATGAATTTTTTTGATGATTTTACGCAGGCTTACGTGGAAGGGGCTAAAGATCCCGGACATTTTGTGTCAAAAAAAATTGCCAGTTATGCGCCTACTTCCGAATCAAAATTGTCCCTGACTACCAGCACTAAGCCCGCTTATTATGTTAACAACGAGACTTTTTTGTCCAAACCGGATAATTTGTTTCTCCCCAGTGAAAAAAACCAGTTGGTTTTAAAAAATATTTCTTATCCGGAGTTGATTGATGGGTTTGGCAACACGTTGATTCAGGAGGGTGTTATTTATCCAAACGGAAAAGTGGATTTACCGCTGAAATTCCGCCCCGCGATTTATGTGGATAATTTATACGCCGGTGATTTGCAGGATAGTATTTTGGCTTACAGATCAGTGCCGTTTTTTGTAAGAAAAAGTTTGGCAAAAATCGGCAATCTGGGCGCTATAAGCAATGACACTGTGGATTTTCACATGACTTATTCGAACAGCCAGACTACCGCGCAAAGTGATTGCGCCGGGGCTACTTTTAATTTTACGGTTTTTGACAATTTGACGGGCAAAACTTTGGCCGTTTCGTCCGACGTTGATGTTCAAAATAAAATAAGTGATTTATTGAAGAGTCCCACGGATTTAAACATTACCGCGGATATTCCTTTGGATCCGAACGCGAAGCTGCCTTGCAAGGTGGCTTCCGGAGCGGATGTTTACAGTGTGATTAGCTATAGTGTGGCCGGAAAAACCGTGAAATATTACGATAATAAATTACCGAGAATTGGTGGAGACACGATCCAAAATCCGGCAGTAGTGGTACACGGAAATATTTACGCGCAGTCAGTTGGAAACGTTAGTGGCGATCAGCGCGCGCAGACGGCGGGGTCGGTGAACGTGAATTTGATTCGTGACGCGATTAACGAGAATTTGCAGAAATATGCGGCGGTAAAAATTGCCAATTTAAATAAATCTTACGATCCATCCAATGTTTGTTCTGTTTCGGGTTTGAAGGAAGACTCCCAGAAGAAAGGGACATTGGTCTCTTCTTGCGCGCCCGGTTCGTATGCCAGTTTTGATGTTGGAACCGAGCATGTGGCTTATTTTAAGGGTATGGACGTGAGTTTGAAATTGCCTAATGATAAGCAGACAAGCGTTTCGGATTTTTCTGGAAAATGGGTGATAGTGGCAGATGGCGGCAATATTTTTGTGGACAATAATTTGTATATTTCCGATTTAGATAAGGCAAATCTTAACAGAATTTCCCTGATCGTGTTGCGTTCGGCAAAAGATGCGGATTATTACCGCACGGGAAATATTTACATTGCGCCGAACGTGAGAAATTTGCAGGGTACTTTTGTGGCCGATGGATCGATGTTTTCGTATGATGGAAATCATGCGGATATTGATAATGTTGACAAGGGCACCGGTGAGCCGAAATGGAGCGATTATTCCACAATGATCAAGACGTTGAGTTCGCAATTGTTTATTAAGGGCGCGCTGTTTTCCGCTAATACTATCGGCGGGGCCAACTTGGATCAAGGGAATAATGCCAAGCCTTATCTTTTAGGTGGAGGCGGAAAAGTAATTGAGTCAAAAACAATTCAGGATAGGATGAAAGCGCAATATTATGATTTGAATTATTTGCGAATGTTCAGGCTGGATTTGCAGCTTGGCGCCAGCGGATTGCCGATTGACCAGAAGTGCGGCAAGGCTTTGACGCCGCAAGATCAGCTGGATATATTGGTGGGCAAGACTATTTGTGGCGCGAAGCAGCCTTGTGATGTTTCTTTGGGGCAAGAGCAGGTAAACGCATGTAATGGTATAAATCCTTTGTTAAAATATGATGCGCAAAATACGGATGGTGATTTGATTGTGCCAACGGACGATTCGTCATTGGCGGATGGCCTAGAAAAGACAAAAGACTTTGATCCGGTTTATGTTTATTATAAAGCTCCGGACAAGGATTCGTTTGTGTTCTCGAAAGAGGGGGCGGTGAATGTGGGCGGAAAGTAGGCCGGATTTATTTTAGAGCTAATTTTTTACGTCGATGGATTGCTGCGCTTATGGCTGCTATGGTGAGAGCAAAAGCCGAAAGAACTCCGGTTGAATCAGTGTTTTTATTGGTTGCGCTGCAGCCACCGTCATTGGAAGGTGGTTTTTGAGTGATTGGGGGAGTGGTGGTTTCAGGAGAAATTTCTGGGGCAGGCGTGACTTCGTCAAGAGGAGAGGTGGTTTCAGGAGAAACTTCTGGGGCAGGCGTGACTTCATCCGGTTGAGTGTCTGGGCCGATGTCTTGTGGTTTTGGCAATTCCTGGCCCAGATCAGGGGCTGTATCTGAATCCGGCGGAGTGGTTGTTTCAAAGGCAACTTCAGGGGCAGGCGTGACTTCGTCAAGAGGAGTGGTGGTTTCAGGAGAAACTTCTGGGATTGGAGTGACTTCGTCCGGCGGAATATCCGGGCCCAGATCAGGAGTTGCGTCGGATGGAAAAATTACAGTATCTGCATCCGGTTGATTAGAATCAGGGGCTTTTGCGTCTACGACATCCGGTTCCGGATTTTGTGGGGCCGGTGGGATGGTGGCGTACATAGCTTGATCGCCGTACCTGTAGAAGAGATTATTACCTGCCAATACGGGATTTCTTACGTTGTTTGAACCCTTGTTTAAAACGTCTAAAGGGATAGGATTGTCATTTATTTTTTGCCAGTTTTCTCCCCAAACCAAACGGCAATAGGGTTTAAATAAATCGATCTTGAATCTTTCTACGGCTACAACGCCCATCATTTTTCCATTGACTGAATTAGTATCACCTTCGAAGCCATAACCGCATTCAGGCCAGTTCGGGTTTAAAGGGGGCTTGAGATTCGTGTCCTTTCCGGTTTGTAGATCGCGACGGTATACATCCCATAAGGCGTATGGGTGCTTGTCTCTCCTGAAAATCGAAAAATTACCCAACATGGGAGGATTTAATTTTGCACATTGGGATGCTTCCAATACCGCATTGGTATTTGTGGCAATGCCGCATTCGTATACATCGTAAGCCTCTGCTTTTACGAGAAGTTTATTACTTCCATTGGCATCCTGGAATGCTCCGTAACCTTCGGTAGGTACGTAATCGTAAGGCTTATCCGGTTCGTTCGAGTCGTATACGATTTCGTGAGGCAACCCGGCCGCGATCAGCCCTTGTACGGCTTCTATTTTGGCATCGGCCGATAAACAGTCTTTCATGTCCAGGCATTTAATATATTCAACTCCTCCATATTTATTTTTAGCAACCGATTCTCCAACAAAAAGATAATTTTCGCCATCAATTTCAGCATAGTTAAGAACCCCGCCTTCCGATGCACTCCCCCCCGGTAAACTCCATGGTACTGGCTGTCCGGGGCCGATATTAGGAACTTGAGTTAAATCAAGGGCGCCGGTCCGCGTACTATATATTCCGGCAGGCTTATCCGGGCGGTCTGTATCCGGAGCGCAAGCCGATAGGACTGTTCCCGCTCCGCCTGCGGCCAAGATAAATCCTGCGATTATTTCAATTTTGCTTCGAATAAATCTGGATATACGAGAAACCGGGCCATTTTGAGCAGAAACGAGCTCCGGATTTCCGGAACCTCCCTCTATTTTATCCGGAAGATAATTATTGGCCACTTCTGTCATATTTTGGCTTAATTAAGCATCTACTAAGGATTACACATGGTATACTGCAATAGCGGCTTTTTGTCAAATACGTTCTCAAAAGCGGGGGCGGTGAATGTGGGCGGAAAGTAGGGGAGGCTTATTTTAGAGCTGGTTTTTTACGGCGACGGATTGCCATGCTTATGGCTGCTATGGTGAGAGCAAAAGCCGAGAGAACTCCGGTTGAATCAGGGTTTTTTTTGGTTGCGGTGCAGCCATTGTCATTGGAAGGTGGTTTTTGAGTGATTGGGGGAGTGGTGGTTTCAGGAGAAATTTCCAAGGCAGGTGTGGCTTCATCCGGTTGAGTGTTCGGGCCCAGATCCGCGACCGTGTCAGGTATTAAAATTACAGCATCTGCGTTTGGGGGATCAAGCGATTTTTTCTTTGAATAAATTTTAGAATAAACTGTGAGGGTAAAATTTTAACCCTTCATTTATGAAAGAACACGAACTAGTATGGGCATTTTTGCCGGAAGGACTGGAGGAATATTTTGAGATAGAAAGC
>JACRIB010000088.1 GCA_016235895.1 Candidatus Peregrinibacteria bacterium
ATCGGTACGCAAATGATCGCCAAAGGATTACACCTTCCAAACGTAAACCTAGTCGGAGTAATTCTTGCCGACATAGGCTTAAATATCCCCGATTTTCGCACCGAAGAGCGAAATTTTCAACTAATGACTCAAGTTGCCGGTCGCGCCGGCAGAGCCAGCAACGAAGGAAAAGTGATCATTCAAACTTATAATCCCGGACATTTCGCCCTCCTTTGCGCGCAGGAAAATAATTACGAAAAATTTTTCAACTACGAAAGAACTCAAAGAAAATTGCTCAACAATCCCCCATTCGGCAGATTAGGAAAACTGGTAATTGAAAACAAATCTTTGAAATCCTGCCAGGAAATTACGGAAAAAATAGAAGATCTGCTCTGGAAAGAGTTCAGAACAGAGCCGCAAAATCAACAAAATTCAGACCACCTGGAAATTACATCCTATCCCGCCTATCTCTCTCGCCTTCGCGGAAAATACCGCTACGTTATTCTGATAAAATCCCGCGAAGATCACTCCTTAATTCACAAACTATTAGAAAAACTGCCAAAAGAATATATAATGGACCCAAATATCAAAATTGATATTGATCCAATCTCAACAACCTAAAATTTCCATGAAACGTATCCTCTCCGGTGTTCAACCCAGCGGCAAGCCACATATTGGCAATTACCTCGGCGCCATTCGTCAGCATATTGAAATGCAAAAAGACTACGAATGTTTTTTATTCATCGCCGATCTCCACGCCCTCACAACTGTACGCAATCCAGAGTTAATGCGTCAACAAACTTACGAACTTGCCGTGACATATTTAGCCCTGGGCTTGGATCCAAATAAAACCGCTTTCTTCAAACAATCCGACATTCCGGAACATGCCGAACTTTGTTGGATTTTCGATTGCATTACAAAAATGCCTTTTTTGGAAAGAGCCCACGCCTGGAAAGACGCTCAAGCAAAAGGGAAAAAAGAAGCCACGGTTGGTCTCTTCAACTACCCTATTTTGATGTCCGCGGACATTTTGCTTTATCAACCGGACATCGTTCCAGTAGGCAAAGATCAAAAACAACACGTAGAAATTGCTCGCGACATCGCCACTAATTTCAATCAAACCTTTGGAGAAACCTTCAAATTACCAGAGCCCCTTATCAAAGAAGGCGTCGCCGTAGTTCCAGGTACGGACGGCCAAAAAATGAGCAAATCCTATGGCAATACTATCGACCTTTTCGGCACCGATGCCGAACTAAAAAAACAAGTCATGAGCATCGTCACCGATTCCACACCGCTTGAAAAACCAAAAAATCCGGATACTTGTCACATCTTCAATCTCTATAAATTATTTGCAAATAAAAAGGAAATCGAAGCCCTGTCAGCAAAATACAAAGCTGGCGGATTTGGCTACGGCGATGCAAAAAAAACATTACTCACAAAGCTCACGGAATACTTCACAGACGCCCGCAAAAAATACAATGAAATTCTTCCTAAAAAAGATTACGTCTACAGCGTGCTGGAAGATGGCGCAAAAAGAGCCAAAATAGTCGCCTCGGCCACCCTGGAAACAGCAAAAAAGAAGATTGGCTATCAGCCATGAGCGAAGCGAAATGGCCTAGCCAAAAAAGGTCCCGACGAAATGCAAGGACCCAAATTTCCTTGCTCTTTTTCTTCCAGTAGTTTAAATTAACCAGAGTTAGTTCCTCAGTGAATCCTTCGCTCATTTAAAAATTTGCATGTGTAAGTATATCTTTGTAACCGGTGGCGTTTGTAGTTCACTAGGTAAGGGAATAGCCTCAGCCTCAATCGGAGCACTGCTCAAAGCCTCAGGGCTAAAAGTGTTCACTCAGAAGCTCGATCCTTACCTCAATGTCGACCCCGGAACAATGAGCCCTTTTCAGCATGGAGAAGTTTTCGTCACCGATGATGGCGGCGAAACCGATCTGGATCTCGGACATTATGAGAGATTTATCGATACGAGTTTGAGCAAACTCTCTTCAGTTACTACGGGAAAAATCTATAGTGAAGTTTTAGAAAAAGAAAGAAAAGGCACATTTTTAGGACGTACCATACAAATAATCCCCCACATTACCGATGCGATTCAGGGAAAAATTACCGAAGCGGCAAAAGCCTCGGGATGTAACGTAATGATGGTGGAAATTGGTGGCACAGTCGGAGATATCGAAGGCCTTCCTTTCCTTGAAGCAATCAGACAATTACGCTACAAGCTCGGCTCAGAGAACACATTATTTGTTCACTGCACCTTACTCCCCTTTCTCGGTGGCTCCAAAGAATTAAAAACCAAACCGACGCAAGCCTCAGTACGAGAATTGCGCTCCATTGGAATTCAGCCGGATTTTATTCTCGCCAGAGCCGATTATCATATCGAAAAAGATCTGTTAAAAAAGATTTCTCTCTTCTGCGACGTACAGGAAGAATATGTAATTCCAGCCGAGACACTGAAGTCAATTTACGAAGTTCCATTAAATTTTCAAAAAAATAATATCGTACAACTTATTGCCAACAAGTTAAATCTTGGCAAACTAAAGCCAAATCTCAAAGAATGGCAAGACCTGGAAAACAAAATTAAGGCTAAAAAGTCAGAACTTAATATCGCAATAGTTGGAAAATATACAGGCCTGGACGATGCTTATCTAAGTGTTATTGAGTCAATAAAAATCGCCGGTTATCACACGGGTTGTGACACAAAAATCATGTGGGTCTCATCGGAAAAATTAGAGGAACAAGACAAGGAAACCTGGAAAAATCTAAAAAAAGCGGATGGAATATTGGTACCGGGAGGGTTTGGAAAACGTGGAATTGAAGGTAAAATCATGGCTGCAAAATATGCTCGTGAAAATAAAATTCCTTATCTCGGACTTTGCCTCGGCATGCAAATCATGACCATCGAATTCGCTCGTTTTGCTCTTAAAGACAATCAAATCACTTCCGAAGAATTTGATGAAGAAGGCAAATTAAACGCCTCAAAATATGTAATCCACTTTCTCAAAGGTCAGCACAAAGATCGCGATAAGGGCGGCACGCTGCGCCTTGGCAAATACCCATGTCAAATTAAAAAAGGAACAAAAACCTTCAATCTCTACAAAAATTCCAACATCGAAGAAAGACATCGTCATCGCTATGAATTCAACAATATTTTTAAAGAGAAATTGGAAAAATCAGGCATGGATTTTCCAGGAATTTATAAAAAAGGCAATCTGGTGGAAATTGCCGAATTAAAGGAGCATCCATTCATGATTGGCAGCCAATTCCATCCTGAATTCAAATCCCGACCGACAAAAGCCCATCCACTTTTCAAGGGTTTCATAGAAGCCTCAAAAAAGCCTAAATAATCTATGGCAATTTTTAAATACACCATAGCCAACAAAGACGGCAAAAAACTCAGTGGCAGCGTTGAGGCTCCTGATGAAAATACCGCGCGCGTGGAACTCCAAAATTTGGGTTTTTCAATTTTACTTTTACAGGAAACCAAAGAAGCACCAAAAACAAATTCAAATTTAAGTAAATTTATTTTCGAGGCCATCGACAAAAACACGAAACATGTCAGTGGCACCATCCCCGCAAAAAATCAGGATGAAGCAATAAAAAAACTGGAAAGCGAATATCAATTAAACGTAAGCGCTATCTGGAAAGATGGCGCATCCCAGGCGGAAATCGATACCGCTCGCAAAGAAGGCCAAACAAGATTGCAAAATAAATTAGAAACAAAATCCGCCACATCAACCACTCAAATTCCCGAAAAAGAAAATCTACCGACAAATCCCGAACAAGAGAAAAAAATCCAATTTGTGAAAACAAAAATCGAATTAATTTTAAAAGCCGTTAATACCTTGTTACAAAAATTCGATCAGGACTTGGCACCGGATCAAAAAGTGGAAATTAACAAAAAAATCGATAAATTGTTGCGCATCAAAAACAGTACAAATTTGGATTATATTATTGGAAGCGCCAACGAATTACTAAAATTTCTGGAAGAACAGGAAAAATCCCTAAAAGAGAACGTACTGAAAGAAAAAAGGTTCGAATATCAGGTCGCCACGCAAAAAATGCTGCAAACCCTAAACCTTCAAGAACATAAAAAAACATTCGATGAAGACGTAGTGGAAAAAATAAGCGATTGGCAAAAAACTCACATCCTGGAAAAAACGGAAGTTTCAGTTTGGTCAAGAATATTAAACAAAATTCTGCAACAAATAAAAATGTGGTTCTCTACCCCTCCGGAAATCCTGGAAGTCCAACAGCAAATCTCAGCCTACAACGGACAACTCTGGGAATTTCTAAAACTTTATTTCAAAGAACCTACGCCGGAATACAAAGAAAAGGTAAAAAATTCCATTAAAGCTATCTGGCAAGCCAGAAAGAGAGCCAAAGAAAATTTAAAAGAAGTAAAAAAACGCCTACAAGAATTAAGAGACAAAAACAAAATTCAAGAGGAAGTGTTTTTTTCCTTTTTGCAGGAGATAAATGCTTTAACCGGATGGCTCCTGGCATTTTATGTTATCTATTATCTCACTTCACTTTACATAACCACAAAAAACTTCGGCCTTACCAACATCCCAAGCCAATTCCAAATTTATGAAACTCACTTGTTCAAATACATCCTGGTCATAACCTTTCTATTCCATAGTGCAAGCGCCATAAAAATAAACCTTTTACGAAACAGTTCGATTGCAAACATAATTATTCCCCCAATTTTTGTTTTTGGTAGTATAATAACGCTACTTAACTTTTAAACAATGCTCCCGGTAATTTTTTCAACAAAATTCTTTGAATTACATACACTTTGGGTATTTTTTGCCATTGCCATAATAGTCGCCACAATTATTCTGATAAGAATGTCTCTAAGCCACGGACTAAAAATACAATTCATAAGCACCAACTCCTGGAAAATATTAATTTGGGGAATGATTGGCGCAAGAATCTTGGCAATTATTGTGAATTATAAAGTTTACTTCTATGAAATAAGCTGGTCGGCCTTTTTTCATCTTTTCTATTTTTGGGACAAAGGGCTTGAATTGTTGGGAGCGATAATAGCTGCCGCCACATACTTTTACGCTTTGTGCAAAAAAAATGATCAAGATTTCTGGAAATGGCTTGATGCTCTGGTTCCAGCCAGTATACTAGGCCTGGGAATTGGTAATATTGGCACCTTTTTCGACGGTTCAAATTACGGAACACCCTCTTCCCTGCCATGGGCGGTAAATTTTGACAATCCAGCCATCAAATTCTCCGTACCCATCCACCCAACTCAAATCTATGCCTTTCTTTACTCCGTAATCATTTTCATCGTTCTGAACCTTCTTGCACAAAATCAAAAAATTAAACAACTGGAAACTTCCGGCTTTTTTGGACTGATCGGCATCGCCGCTTTCTCCTTTTTCCATTTTCTGGAAGAATTCATCCGCGGAGACGATACTTTAATGATATTCAATTTCCGTATCGGACAGATCGTCACAATCATCTCAACTATCGGAGCTTTAGTAATATTTTACCTGCGCTTCATTAAAAAGAGATCCCACTTGCATTCTAAACAAAATTAATTTATCTTCTGTCCATGAAATTCACAACATATCTTTTTTCCCAAAATCCAGGAAGCGAATTCAAATACTATATTCCCTTGGCCGCAGTGATATGTTTACTGTTTATTGGAGCATTCGTGATATCACTCATCCATAACAGTCGCAAAAAATATGATTTTGCCTTCAAACGACTATTTCGCAAAACATCCTTACACTTAACCCTATTTGCCATTCTATTTCTGGTGTTAGCTATCATGCGTTATGAACGAATCCCCTATTTCTCAATGAGAATTTGGATTTTCCTGAGTATTATTTGGTTTGCTTATTTCATCCTTAAAACAATCAAAAAACTGTTGAAAGATTACCCCCGTGAAAAAGAAAACGTGAAAAACTTAAGCATAAACAGCACAACAAAAACCGTACACAAGTACTTGCCAAATAAGAACAAGAGATAAGGACATGCTGAAAAACAGCGTATCTGCGTCGGCGTGGTGATTTTTTGAGATTTTTTTGATTTCCAGGTTTTTTTGAGCCCATAGTGAGCTCTTTTTTGTTGATTTTTTGGGGGTTTTAGCGGTTTTTTGCCATGAGGC
>JACRIB010000090.1 GCA_016235895.1 Candidatus Peregrinibacteria bacterium
CGAGGCCTCGGCTGATTTCCTCGCGCTCGGCGCTGGTGAGGCGCCGATACCCCTTGTGTGATTGTCGCATACGGATATATTATACTCATATCCGTTGCGTTAAATGTCTGACTTTAAGAAATAAAAACAAATAGAAATCTTATAGGAAAAATGGAAAAAGAACTCGAGGAATTTAAACCGATAATAATTGATAATTCCTACTCAACTCCTATAAACGTTGTGGAAAATATTTATCAAATAATAAACAAAGGCTAACAATGCAAAAAAGAAATAAGGTGTTTTTGGCTCGGGCATTCACCCCTTTAATTCCCCTCTGCCCTTCGCCCAAAACGGAAAAAGAAATTTGAAAATTTTTTAAAACAAGTTTTCTTATCAGAAAACAAAAGAAAAGGAATACATCAGCTAACAGCGTATATCTGGTTACTGCTTTTATATAAAAGCCTCCACCCATATTTTGCTCCGCTACGCTCCGCAAAACATCAGATATGCGCGAACGTTATGTGAAATAAATTTTTTATCCTTTTTTATATTTTCCCGTGGTGATTGATGAATAATGAAGCGAAACAAAATTTTTCCAATTGATTTTACGAGGGGAATTAGGTATTTTTTGCCTGTGCGAACAGACAAAAAACCGATTTTATTTATTTACTTGACATAATTCCTTAATATGGTATATTATAAATACTTAACTAAACCATATTAAGCATTTTATATGACTTATTTATCACCAATCATAAAAGCTCGCTTGGAAGACAAACTTGTTAAACTAAACAAACTTCGTCCTCTGCCAAAATCTGCAGTACAAAAACTTCGGGAAAAGTTTCAAATTGAAATGACATACAACTCAAACGCGATTGAAGGCAACTCTTTAACCTTAAAAGAGACATTCTTGGTTATTAGCGAAGGTCTAACGGTAAAAGGAAAACCCCTTAAGGATCATTTAGAAGCAAAAGACCACCACGCTGCATTGGAATATCTGTATGACTTGATAGATAAAAACAAAAAGCACACTGTTTCTGAAATGCTTATAAAAAATTTACATCAAATTATCCTGCAGGAAACCGACAAGGAGTGGGCCGGTCGGTACAGGAACGCCAATGTAATTATTGGGGGCGCTGACCACACTCCTCCAGATGCGCTACAAGTACCCAATCTAATGAGGGAATTAATTATTTGGCTCAATTCACAAAAAAACAAGTTGAATATTATCGAACTCTCTGCTTTGCTACACCATAAACTAGTTTACATTCATCCTTTTTTTGATGGAAACGGCCGAACAGCACGCTTGACAATGAATTTATTTTTGATGCAAGCTGGATACCCATTGGTCGTAATTATGAAAACTGACCGAAAAAAATATTATGATGTTTTGGATAAAGCGGACAAAGGCAAGTATGAGCCACTGTTAAAATTTATTGCTCAATCCATAGAGCGTTCGCTTGATATTTATCTAAAAACTTTAACTCCTGCGACCACCAAACAAGAAAAATTTGTATCTTTGACTGAAATATCTAAAACCACGCCTTTTTCCGCCAAATATCTTAACTTGCTAGCTAGACAAGGAAAATTGGAAGCGCACAAAGAGGGTAGAGATTGGTTGACTACAAAAGAGGCAATTGAGCGATACCTTGAAAACCGAGTTAGACAAAGAAAAATATCTAAATAAATTTAGGTAATTATGTAGAAACGTAACCAAAGTAGATAGCCACAAAGCTCTTTAACAAATTTTCATGGCGGTGGTTGTAGCGGTATTCCATCTCTTTCAAGTATAACGGAAAATTGGATTTCGATACGCCCCGGTATTGGTATAGTCCATGCTTGGCAAAACTCCAGAATCCTTCAATGCCATTGATGTGTGAACGGTACTTTTTGCCTCGGACACCGAAGGTGTAGGTGTGGTTGACGCGGTGGTGTTTGCCAAAGCGTTTGAGGGAATTGTAGCTCTTAAACGAGTCGGTAAAGTAAACGCTACCTTTTCTCGTCTTGGCTCTGATGATGCCCGTCAGCTCGTCGGCCGATACGGTGTAGACTCGACCATCACGCTCCAGTAGGCCAAAAACCACTGATTTGTGTCCTACTGCCCGACCACGCTGACCTTTACGTCTGCCACCGAAGTACGCCTCGTCGATTTCAATCTCACCGGACATTTTGGCGCCTTCGAGTTCGCAGATGTGGTAGACGAGTTCGCGCAGTTTCCGAAATACCCGTTCCACCGTTCTAAAATTCACCCCTAGATCCATGCTCAAACGATGGGCAGGGACCTGCTGGTGAAAACCAACCAGGATAGACATTTCTCGGCGCAACATTTTTAAGCCTTTCTGCCGTTTGCACTTATTGCATTTCACGTACCCGCGGCGTGTCTTGCACACGAGGTACGAACCACAGAAAACGCACTTGCGACCGAGTAAAAATGTCGTCAGACTATATTGTTCTTTCTTTTCCAGCATAACCTAGCGGTATTATACCATTGGCTAGGTTACGAATGTACATAATTACCTTATTAAAATTTCGTTTTTTTCTAATGGCTAATTTGCAACACGGAAGAGAAAATATCCAAATTTTATCTGCATCTCTCACAACCCCATCTTCCGGAGAATAAAATCCTGTTCTTGTATCGTGCTGAGAAATTATTTCTAAGGTTTCTAAAACGTGCTTTGAGGTTATCCTTTGTCTTTTTGTTAATTATTTTTCTATCCTGCTTAAGCAACTTTAAAGTAGCTCCTAGAATTATGTATTTGCCTAAACCGGATTTACGATAGGCGAATTTTATCTTTTTCCTGC
>JACRIB010000091.1 GCA_016235895.1 Candidatus Peregrinibacteria bacterium
TTACATGGTGACTTTCAAAAAAGTGGATCCATTCTTTGTGATTAGTTTGGCTGATCCGAGCAATCCGAAAATTTTGGGTAAACTGAAAATTCCTGGATTCAGTGATTATCTTGAGCCATACGACGAAAATCATATCATTGGTTTTGGTAAAAACGCGGTGGATGCGAGTGAAGAAGATACAGGCATGAGAGGTCTGGATTTTGCCTGGTATCAGGGTTTGAAAATTGCCATGTTTGACGTGACGGATGTCTCAAATCCAAAAGAAATGTTTAAAGTGGATATTGGTGATCGTGGTACGGACAGTCCGGTTTTGCATGACCATAAGGCTTTGTTGTTTGATAAAAACAAAGGGTTGTTGGCTTTGCCGGTGACTCTGGCGGAGCTTACAAAAGAACAAAAAGCCGATGCGGGAAATTCAGCGAGCGCTTACGGCGATATGGTTTACCAAGGGGCCTATGTTTATAATGTGAGCCTGGATAAAGGCTTTGAGTTCAAGGGTCGCATCACCCATTACGCTGAAAATGAGATCAAAGATAAGGCCGGCAGTTATTGGTATGGCGACAGCGATATTGAGCGTGCGCTTTATATCGGCGACTATTTGTACACGGTTTCACAAGCCATGGTGAAAGCGAATGATTTGAAGGATTTAGTGGATGCCGGAAGCGTGAAGCTGGCTGAATAGATTTTAGCCAATGCCGTTCGCTTTCGCGAACGCCTCAATGCCCACTCGCTGTCGCTCGTGGCTGTCCTTCAATAGCATGAAGTGCGCGGTCGCGAATGTCCGCACAAGTTTTGCGGATTGATTCGCCGGCGTGATCGATGTGTCCGACGGTTTTTTCGCGAAATTTTTTAACCCATGCGGAAGGCCGACCGAGAATATTGCCTAAATAATCAGCAAAAATAAGTGGTGGTCTCATGGCCAGTCTAAAGGCATCTGCGCCCATTCTGGGCAGATTTAAGGCAAAACCGATCGGATTAGTGATCAAATGTGTAGCCACTTTTGTTGTGCCGGAAACCAAACTTATGGAGGTGCTGCCGATGGCGGAAATGGGCGTAGTGATGGCTGAGGCGACACTTTTTGCGGCGCCGCGTACTCCTCCGATAAGTACACCGGGAATTTTTGCGAACTTTGAGACTTCTTCGCGGGTGTGAGTAACGGCATCCTGAAGCGGCTGCTGAAGTTCTTCAGCGGCGCTTTTTATCATGTTGACATTGTGTTTGGCGGCGGATTCGACACTATTCAAGGCATCGGCTCTTTTTTTCGATTCCAATTTGAACATATCACCAAGCTTCAAGTTCAGTAAAAATTTTTCTTTATTTGTATATTTATTTTTGTCGAACATAGGGCATAATTTATCTTGTAATTGTACCATTTTTTGGAGGTTTGGGCAATCGCGCGTTTTTATTTTGGCACGGCGATTTCTCCCTCACTTTGTCGATCCGGGGGAATGTTGTAGTAGTCGAAAAGGAAAGTGGCGATGCGGCTGAAGGTTTCGGCGGCGGTGTTCGAGCCCCACTCGCTGCTGCGGGGGTGATCGTATTTTACGAGGACGACAAATTGAGGATCTTTTATAGGGGCTATGCCGGAAAAACTGCCAATGGTGGAGCCTTTACCGGTCAGGGCGATGCCGTGTTTGTAAGTTTGGGCCGTACCGGTTTTGCCGGCGACGGCGTGACCGAGGACTTTGCCGCCTTTGCCTTCGCCGTTGTCCACTGTGTAGACCATAATTGAAGTTATTTTTGAAGCGGAATCTTCGGAAATTACGCGGCGGATTTGGCGCGGTTCGGTTTTGGTAACTTTGCCGTCGGAGTGACGAATTTCATCTACGATATAGGGTTGCATGAGCACTCCTCCGTTGGCGAGGGCGGAGTAGGCTGCTCCCAATTGCAACATGTTGATCGTTATACCTTGACCGAAAGCGTGGGTGGCGAGTTCGGATTCTGTCCATTTGTCGTAGTAAGGAATTTTACCGATGGTTTCGTTGTCGAATTCAATTTCGGTGCGGTCCAGGAAGCCGAATTTTTTCAAGTAAGAGTAAAAAAGCGCCGGGCCCATTTTTTTGGAAACGAAAGTCATGCCGGTGTTGAGCGATTTGGCGATGACCGTTTGCATGTTAATTAGACCCCAATATTTATTGGTGGAATTTTTAATGAAGAAGTCGAATTTTTTGCTGAAAACGTTCCAATCTACGCCGACCGGGCCGCTGTCGACGTAGGTCGTATTTGGCGTCACGTCGCCGTCATCAAGGGCCGAGGACATAATAATCGGCTTGAAAACGGAACCGGGTTCGTAAGGCCAGGAAACTATTTTGTTGTGATAAACTTCGGGGCCGCGGAAGTTGGCATAGCGATAATAATGAATGGTCCCTTTTTCATCCAGTTCTTCAAAAATGGGATAGTGGTCGAGGGTTACGTCGTTGACATAAAAATCGTAAACGCCCTTTTCCTTGCTGGGATAAAGTCTTTTTATCTCATCCGGATTGAGTTTTATTTCCACTTTTTTAAAAACGTCGCCATAGCGATTAGGGTCGAAACTGGGAAAATTGGCCATGGCTATAATCGCGCCGTTTTTTGGATTCATAATTAGCACTTGTCCGCTATCGGCTTCGAAAGCCTTGGTGTCCCGGGCTAGAATTTTTTCAACTTCCAATTGAACGGAACGATCAACGGTGAGTACCACGTTGTCACCATCGACCGGTGCCAATAAAGTGCTTTCGCCTACGGTAATTTGACGCCCCACGGAATCTTTTTTCGTTTGTAATTTGCCGCTGGCACCTCGAAGTTGAGTGTTGAATGAGCTTTCGATGCCGTATTGTCCGATGTTTTGATTGTCGACGTAGCCGATGACATTTGCCGCCAGTCCACCTTCCGGATAATAGCGAAAATATTCTTCTTTCATTCCCACTCCCACGAGCGTTTTTTCCTTGTCGGCCTTCATTATGGCGGTGATTTTGTCGGAAATTTTCGGGTCGAGTTTGCGTTTCAGAACAACGTAACGATTTTCTCCCTGGAGGACCGTTTCCAGTTTTTTTGAAGGAATTTCCAGGAGCTGTGAAAGAGTGCCGGCGGTTGAAGAAATTGAGCCAATTTGTCCCGGATGAGCGTGAACACTTTTGCCAACAATTTCGACACCGGCGAGATTCAGGCCTTTTACCTGGCTCAAAATATTGTCATCCAAATTATCGGCCAGAGTGATGTCCGTGCGTTTTTTTTCACTAATTTTTTTGATTAAATTTTCTTTGAATTGCGTTTCCAGTTCAGCGTCGGTTGGTGCTTGAAGAAGTTTTTTCTTTTCGTCTTCGGTGAGATTTGGGGGTAAATTTTGGGCCAGTTTGTCAATTCTAGCCTGATCGGTAGCGCGTTCATCCTGAAGATTGAAGATCAGGGACTCGAGTTTATTGGCGACAAAATTCGGATCTTTTAATAAAGTGGGGTCCACATATACCAGTTTCATGCTGGTGTTGGTGGCGATGGCAAATTCTTCATTGGAATGGTAATCCTTGATGATAATATTGCCTCTTTGGGCGGGCAATTCGATCAGGCCGGATTGTTCCTGACTGGCCAGATTTTGGTAATAGTCGTGAGAAAGAACTTGCAACTGAAAAAGACGCACGATGATTAAAATCGTGACGAATACACTGCCAACGATATAAATATTTATTTTGTTGAAAACTTCTTTTGGTTTTAGTGAACGAAGATATTTCATGAATTGTCTGGTTTTTGAATGGGAAGTTGTGTTTTCGATGATATCGAAAACTTTTGCTTTTGGAAAGACACTTCGCTTGCGCTTGTGTCTTGTGCTATACTCGGCCCCGCATGTTTAGAAAAACGACATTTCAAAGTGGGCTTCGACTGGTGACGGAAAAAATTGAAGGCACGAAAGCGGTGACGGTTTTGATGCTTGTGGGAGCCGGAAGTCGCTACGAGCATCAGGAAATTTGCGGCATTTCACACTTTTTGGAACACATGTTTTTTAAGGGTGCGGAGAGATTCAAGGATACCAAGCAAGTTTCCGAAGCGATCGATTCCGTGGGCGGCGAATTCAATGCTTTTACCGGCAAGGAATATGCCGGTTATTATGTAAAAGTGGCTGGCGAAAACCTGGAAGTGGCATGCGACGTGCTTTCCGATATGCTGATAAATTCGAAGTTTAAGCAGGAGGAAATTGAAAAAGAGCGGGGTGTGATTTTGGAAGAATACAATATGTATCAGGATACGCCGATGTATCAGATCGGCTGGAATTTTGAGAGTCTGGTTTTTGGTGATCAGCCGCTGGGCTGGGATCAAATTGGTACCAAAGAATTGATTAAATCCGTGAGTCATGAAGATTTCGTCAAATATAAGGCCAAATTGTATACCCCTGACAATACCGTTATTGCCGTTGCCGGCAATATTGATCATAAAAAAGTGGTGGAAATGGTGACTAAATATTTTGAAATGGAGACCGGAGAAAAAGAATATAATTTTAAGGGAATTGAAGATAAGGATGGCGGGCGAATCTATTTGAAGGAAAAAAAGACCGAGCAGGCGCATATTGCCGTGGGTTTTCCGGGTTATTCGGAAGGGCACAAGGACCATTGGGCATTGAAACTTTTGGCGGTTATTTTGGGTGGGAACATGAGCAGCAGAATGTTTTTGGGCGTGAGAGAGGCCAAAGGGCTTTCTTATTACATTCATACTTCTACCGACAATTATCAGGATGGTGGCGTGATTGTGACTAATGCCGGTGTGGATCTGACCAGAATTGATGAGGCTATTAGCGGTATAATCGCGGAATATAAGAAGGTAAGGGACGAGGACGTGCCGGCGGCGGAATTGAAGAAAGCCAAGGCTTATTTGAAAGGAAAAATGGTTTTGAGCCTGGAAGATTCAGAGGAATTTGCTCATTTGTTAGCCAAGTATGAACTTTTGCACAATGCAGCTAAAGACCCTGATGAAATTATAAAAATGATCGACAAGGTGACAGTGGAAGATATCAGTCGCGTGGCGAAAGATCTTTTGCAGGAAGAAAAAATGAAACTGGCGGTGATTGGGCCTTATGAGGACAAGGAGAGATTCGGGAAGCTTTTGAAGTATTAAATTCTTGTGAGTCCGGTAGGAGAGTGTTGAATTAGAAGTAAAATAGTCCGAATCTTGTTTTCATTTAGGTGTTTTTGAAAATTCTGTAATTTTCTTACCGGATTGTTGGCTGAACCATAGGCTGTTGGGTTAATTCGGCAGATGTTTCTTCTCAGGAA
>JACRIB010000018.1 GCA_016235895.1 Candidatus Peregrinibacteria bacterium
ACCACTGATTATCGGTTTCAAGATAAGTACTACCGGTTTCATTAGCTGGAACTATATCCTTAATAAAAACCGCCAATCTCGCTAAATCATAAAATCTATTCTCACCACCGGCATGACCAATCATCAAAGCCGAAATGGAACCACTCGTAGAAACAGCATTAATTTCATTATTTCCATCCGCTACAGCCGTCGTACCATCACTGGCCAAGCCAAAATAATTACCTTCTATACCGACATCTCCTCCCGTAATGCCAATTCCATAGCTGGTGTTACCACCAATCACATTTCTACCGGTACTGGCACCATCACCGATATTTACGGTAGCGCTATTGTTCTGCAACGAAATACCGGCAAGATCATTGGCAACTTTCGAAGTGGCCGCCGCCACCAAACCAATAATATTCTGACGAATATTCAGAACGAGAAATAAACTTCCGGCAAGACTAATACCGTTACCGGCATTACCACTGATCACATTACCTTGATTGGTTGAAGTCCCACCCACATTTATCGACACTCCGGCAGTAGTAGGCGCGATATATATACCATTATTTACATTACCAAGATCCGTCGTACCATTAGAACCCAAACCAATATAATTATTGTAGATATATGCTAAAGCAGGCGCAGGCATATTTATCAAAGAAATACCATTTTCCAAATTACTGTCGATGTAATTTCTTTGAGTGGAATCGACACCACCAATTGTTAAAGAAGTGATACTGTTACTGTCAACTTTAATACCATTTTTGCTTCCGGTAGCGGCGCCGGTACCATTGCCGGCAGCGGTGGTATAAGTCGTACTATACGCTGAAGCGGCTGCAACACCAATTTTATTACCAGCAATAATCGCACTTAGAACTCCATTGCCGATATATATACCATTACCAACATTATTACTGATAAAGTTCCCCTCGTAAGAATCATTTGACCCATCAAATTCCGTACCAATAGTAAAATTGGCGGGAGCCGTGAGATACAAACCTGTCAAAGAATTGGCAGCCGACGCAAATAAATTGTCCGCCACGCCAATAAAAGTTGCCTTGATTTTTGCCGAAGCGCCACTGGCCGTATTTTCAATGGAAATGGCACCATTACCACCGGCGGCATTATAATTAACATAATTATTACTATATGCTGAAGACAGAGAAGTACCCTTACCAATGTTAAGCGTAGTAAGCTGCGGCGCCGAAACTTTTATACCGAAACCGGTATTCGGAAGCGAATTTCCGGAACTATCACTGCCAACATAATTACCGGTGATCGTAGCGGTTACCGCATTACCAATAGATATACCACCGGCGACGTTACTGCCTATTGAATTTTTTTCATCATTATCACTTGTTCCATCATTATTGGAACCAATAGTTACCGTCGTAGGCCAATCCGTGGAATTTCCAATAGTAATTCCCGCTCCGGTATTACCATGAGCGGTGGAATTGTACATACCATCCTGATTACCGGCAATCACTACACTGGAGCCTTCGAGCACACGAATTCCATCACCGGTATTTCCGCCAATAATATTGCCTTCACTGCTATCGTTTGTTCCATCACCGTCAACACCAATCGTTATATTCGCGGTACTGGCATCTTTCTCAACAAAAATACCATGAGAACCGTTTCCGATCGCGCCACTGGCAACTTCACCAATTTTATTACCTTGAATCTTAATCGTGCCGGCAATACTACCCGTACTATCACCTATTGCGATACCCGCTCCGTTATTACCAACAACGGTATTACCCAACGCAATGGTCTCTCCAATAATCAAACCTTCGGTACCTCCATCTCCACCATTCAAACTCACCGCGCTACCGGCAACCTCGATACCGGCACCACCATTAGCCTTGGCTGCATTGCAATCCTTATTGCTGCCAACACAATTTCTATCCAAAATTATATCCTTGGACCCGTTACCCAGACTAATACCGGCAAGAGTGCTACCACTAACCACATTATTTTTGAAAACAATATTCGTACCGGCACTCTCAATACCGATACGATTGGCACTAACGGTAGTACCATCGGTCTGTAAACCAAGCACATTTCCCTCTCCACTAGTCCCCGATCCTATGGTAACAGGTAGAGTGTTACTACCCGCGCCACTTTGTATACTAATACCTCTTCCACTTGCACCATTAAAACCATAAATATACAGTTGCTTGACCGTACTTCCATCGGAACTGCCGTCCAGCGTCAATGCCGCAAAACTTGCACTACCCTGACCATTAAGCGCTATATTATTACCCATACCGGCAGTCGACCCGTCAATAGTAAGATTGCTGCTGATAGTCATCGTAGAACCGGGCGTCAAAGTAAGAGAACCGCTACTAAAATTTATTGTATCGGTACCGGCAAGCGCATTAGCTTCTTCAATAGCGGCTCTCAAGGTACAAACAGCCCCGGATGTAGCGCAAATACCATTTCCAGGAGTCGCATCACTTGCGTCACCATTGTTGTTCACAGTAAAAGTAACAGCAAAGACTGTATTGGCAAAAATTGCCATTATCAATAGCGCGGCAAAAGCACGCCTCATCATCGCGCTCAATCCAAAGAGTTTGTGGAAATATTTTCGCATATTTTTTTGTTTTTATTTTATTATCGATCAATTATAACACTTTTTCTCTCCTTTTTCAAGTTCAACACGCATTTATTTCGCAAATTCCTCCACCCTGGTCTCCCTGATCACATGCACCTTCACCGGACCGGGATGCTGCAAATCGTGCTCAATCTTGCGCACCACGTTATGGGCCAATTTTACGGATTCCAAGTCGTCAAGCTGTTCCGGATCAATAAAAATTCGCACTTCCGTACCGGCTTGGATCACAAAGGACTTCTTAACACCTTCAAAACTATTACACATATTCTCAAATTCCATCAATCTCCTGATATAAGTATCCAAATTTTCTTTGTTGGCGCCCGGTCTGGCATTGGAAATAATATTGGCCACCTGCACAATCTGCGCCTCGATAGTTTCCGGAGCGGGATGCCCATGATGAGCCTCAATCGCGTGCACCACTTCCTGCGGTAAACCAAACTTGCGCGCGATATCCGCGCCGATTTTGGCATGATGTCCCGGAACTTCATGATCCACCGCCTTACCGATATCATGTAATAAACCGGCCTTCCTGCAAATTCCCTCGTCCGCGCCCAACTCCGCCGCCAAAGCCGCGGAGAGCAAAGCCACTTCCATGGAATGTCGCAAAGCATTCTGCCCATGAGTAACCCTGAACTTTAGACGACCCAAAATCTTCACCAGATTCAAATGCAAACCGGTAACACCGGTTTCCAAAACGGCCTTTTCACCCAATTCTTTGATCAAAACATTCACTTCCTCCTTCACTTTCTCCACTGTTTCCTCAATTCTGGCCGGATGAATACGACCATCTTCAATCAACCTTTCCAAAGCCACCTTGGCAATATAACGTCGCACCAAATCAAAGCCGGAAATAATGATTGAACCGGGCGTGTCGTCGATAATTACGTCCACACCGGTAATTTGTTCAAAAGTGTTAATATTACGCCCTTCACGACCAATAATACGCCCCTTCATCTCGTCATTCGGTAAATTCACCAATGTCGCCGTGGATTCAGCGGTGGTTTCCGCCGCGCAACGCGCTATCGCATCAGCCACAATCCATTTTGCTCTCTCATCCGCCTTATCTTGCAGATCTTTTTCAGCCTTTTTGATCTGCGCCACAATATCCGCCTTGGCCTCCTCTTCAACTTTTTGCAACAACACTTCCTTGGCCTCTTCTTTAGACATTCCGGCCACTTTTTCCAATTGTTGAGCCTGAAGTTTATAAATTCCCTCCACCTCGTCCCGCAGCTGTTTTATAGAAGTAACCTTGTTATCCAAATCATTACGCAGCTTCTCCGCCTCATCATTTTTATGATCCAGAACTTGTTCCTTTTTAAGCAAACGCTCCTCTATTTCATCCAGTTTGGCATGAGTTCGCTGTTCTTCTTTTTTCAGCTCATCCTGCATCTTCATGGCTTCATTGCGAGCTTCATAAATAAGCTCTTTTGACTTGTTTTTGGCATCGGAAAGAATCTGCTCGGATTTCATCACCAAATCCCTATTTTTTTCCTCAACCTGTTTTTTACGGTAAAAATAGCCCGAAGCACCACCCAAGGCTATTCCAGCCAGCGCCAATAAAATTGGGACTAACATAATTCTGTTGGTTAGAACGAAGCTTCGAATCTATTTTGAAGAATTTTTTCACACACCCCAAACCGGTCATTACACTGACCGGAAAGCAATTTCAATCTGTTCTGCAAGTTGTTTTTTTATAAACAAGTGTCTTTTAAATTTTAATTCCTCCGAAAAATAAACCCTTCAAAATGATCTGAAACTCCATTGATTTACATTCACAATCTACTTTATTCACCAAAAATGTCAAACACAAAATAGAGTCAATATTTTAGAAATTTTAGAATTATTTTAAGAAAATTTTAAGTTACTATGCTTTACTGAAATTTATGAAAATCAATAATACAATAAAAACAACGGCTTTTGCTTTGATCTTGGTCATTTTCTTAAATTTATCCGATATTTCTCTGGCAAAAACCACAAAAACCACCCCCAAAACAACCGAAACTACTCAAGCCATAAAATCCATCAAAACACCCAGGCCCGGCACAAACACAAAAAAAACCGCAAAAAACAAAAAAGCCAAAAAAATTCCCAAACCCAAGAAAACGCCAAAACCTAACAGGGCGAACAAGGTGAGCCCTAAAAAAAAGCTGAAAAAAAACAACATCAAGCAAGCTACACCAAAAGTAAAAATAATAAACTCCTTTGAACAAACAAAAAAAGATACTCAAAACTCCCCAAACGAAGACTGGCCAATCTATACCATGACGCTGATAATCCTAGCCCTTCTTGGCTATATCATTCACAAGACCTTTGGCCTTCATCGCATTATAGATTACTTGCGCCACATCAGCTCTGGTTAATTCCCAGCCGGGAATAAAGACGGTAGATTTACCCACCAAACCGTTCTCTTTTGCGGCTTGAGCCGCGCCAACAAACCAGTCACCGGGATGTACATCATTATATGGCATCTCTTTAACACCCTCATTTGAGGGTACGGCAAAACCAAAAGCCTTTTCAAGAATCTTCAATCCTTCAGCTTTACTGATATTTCTGGTCACGCCAAAATCACCACCTTCATAGCCATTTACCCATCCTTTATATTTGGCCGCGCAAACCGAAGGTTCAAACCAGGCCCCGGGAATACTTACGTCATTAAAACAATTGGTCATTTTATCCGAAGGAAGAGCGGCGTAATCCACATCGGAAGCCTCAGCGAGCATTTTGGCAAACTCCGCTCTATTAACCTTGTTATCAGCTTTAAAAGTATTATCGGCATAACCGGAAACCACGCCTTTATAATACAACTCCAGAATGGCCTGATAGTTGGAATGGGAATCGCTCAAATCGGAAAAAGGATTTTCTCTCTGAACTTGCGACAGTTCCGCGTTTTGACCGTCAGACGAAGTAACATCGGCAAACATTTTCTTGATATAATTATTATTTGAAGTCATGAAAGAAGTGATCGCGTACAAAGAAAATCCCGCGAACAAAACCAGCACCGCCAAAAAACTCCGGTGATTCTTGGGGATTTCATTTTTCTTAACCTGCTTGCTTTTGGGCAATTTTTTTATAGCCATATTTTGAAAAATTAATGTTTAAGAACTTTGCCGTATTCGGCTTCATAAATATGTAAAAACGACATCAACAACATCAAAACTATCGGTCCTATCACCACGCCCTGCAAACCCATCGTCCAGATACCTCCCATAATTACAAAGAAAACCAAAAGCGGATAAGTTTTTGCTTTACCTCCAATGAGATAAGGTCTGGCAAAATTATCCACAAGACTGATAACTACCGCCCCCCAAATAAACAGAAATATTCCGGCGCCATATTGTCCCATTATCAACAAAATAACCCCCGCCGGCACCCAGACAAAGGCCGTCCCGATAAGAGGAAGCAAAGAAAAGAAAGCCATAGCCGTTCCCCAAAAAATCGGATTGGAAATGCCGGCAATGACAAAACCTATAGCCCCAACGGCACCTTGTAAAATGGCTGTCAAAAAGACCCCAAAAAGAATAGCCTTGGACATCGCGGTAATCCTATCAAAAAGCTCACCTTCATACAAAGACGGTAAAGGACTCATGGACTTTATTTTACTTACAATCTTTTCACCGTCTTTAAAAAAATAAAACATCGAAAAAAGCAAAATAAAAAGATCAACAAAAAAATCGGAAATACTTTTAATCAAATTCGCGGCTTGGGCCACCAAAAAAGTGCTCAATGACTGAGCCATATCCAAAACGGTCTGTTTGATATCAATTTTCTCAAGATCAACAACCGATTTCACCTTCTCATTCAAATCATAAAAAAAACCTCCGTGTTGCCATTGCAAATATTTATCAAATAAACCGGAATTGATTTTTGCCTGCACGGCCTGATAAGTGCTCACGGCTTCACCGGCCATTAAAATAACAAAAATAGTCAAAGGTACAACCGTCAAAAGAATAACCAGTAGACAAGTTACAAAGGAAGCCGTGCCTTCCCAGCCACGAAACAATTTCAAAATTCTTTTATATAAAGGATG
Organism: Candidatus Peregrinibacteria bacterium; assembly: GCA_016235895.1. Lineage (GTDB taxonomy): Bacteria > Patescibacteriota > Gracilibacteria > UBA1369 > LOWO2-01-FULL-3 > JACRIB01. The sequence continues at coordinate 6,630 of JACRIB010000018.1, forward strand.
AAAAGCAATACACAGAACGGCGCCGATGAAAATAACCGTCAAAAACGGCGACAAAATCTGAAAAAAGAAAATTGTTGTAAGACTTAAACACAAAATCAAAAAATAACCCGGCAACTTATCCAAAATAATCGAATGCTGCGCGGCCACATCGGCAATATGCAAACCGCGACCGGCAGCTTTGGAATGAGAAGGTTTTTCCATAAGCTAAATATATAGCACAAACACAACTAAAAGAAAGATGAAATTTTACTAAATCAAAGGTTCCTCAAAGTCCGGATCCTGCTCCGGCGCCAGATTCGCAAATTCACCCGATTCATCCCATTTCGCCAACGTCTCTTCCACCGAAGCTCTCGGCTCACAATAAACCTTACGAGAGTTTTCAATAATTTCTTTTACGTAATTCTTTTTAATTTTTGGCACATCCATAGTTCTGGCGGAAAAAGCCTCACGAATTTCACCATTAACAGACATTTTGCAATAAAATTCACGCACACCGAGATTGATAATATCGCGTTCTTTAAAAATCGGATTGTATTCCTCAGCCAAAACTTTAGCATCATCGGCGCCTACACGAAAACTGATCATCGAACCCACATTACCAAAAACCGTCTTCTGAATCAGGCCGGATAACTGGCCCATGTACTGATGTGCAAGGGTCAAATCCAGGCGATATTTTCTGGCCTCGGACAAAATTTCCGCAAAAGTATCGGTTGCGAAATTTTGAAACTCATCCACATAGAAATAAAAATCCTTACGATCTTCTTCTTTCATATCGGCACGACTCAAAGCCGCCTGGTACATTTTGGTAATAATCATCGCACCCATGAGACCACTGTTTTCTTCACCCAACAGACCTTTTGACACCTTCATCAACAAAATCTTCTGACCATCCATAATATCGCGAATATTAATCTTATTTTTTGGCTGACCGATAATGTTACGGATCATATTTGTCGCCACAAATTGACCTACTTTGTTCAAAAGCGGCGTAATGGCTTCAGCATCAAACTTCTCACTCCAACCCGCAAACTCCGAAACCCAGAAATTTTTCACTACATTATCCTTGATTCTGGAAACAATGGCCTGACGGTAATTCTTGTCGGTCAACATTTTCAAAATGGAAAGCACCGTAGTGTTTGGACTGTCCAAAAGCGCCAAAACCGTGTAACGCAAAACGTGTTCCAAACGATCCGTCCAGTTGGAACCGAAAAGTTTTTTGAAAATAAACAAAAAGCCGATCGTCACCTGCATTTTGTATTCTTCCGCCACTTTTTCCAGCGGATTGAAAGAAATGGGAAAATTAATATCGGAAGGATCAAAATAAATCACGTCTTTGATACGATGTTCCGGCACAAACTCCAAAACATTGTCGACTAAATCACCATGGGGATCAAGCACACCAACACCCTTGCCACTCATGATGTCCGAATAAATCAACAATTCCAGGAGCTTGGATTTACCCGAACCGGACTTACCTACGGCATACAAATGACGACGGCGATCAATACGTTTGATTCCAAATTTATCAAAATTATTATGATAATTGGTGATGCCAAAAAGACTGATGTCAGACTCACCAATTTTCGGCAAATCCTGCGGCGCCTCTGATTTTCTAGCTAAAACATGCACGATGTGCGGGACAATATCCGGATTGGGAATATGATAAAGCGTCGCCAACTCCGTCGGACCCACCATAATAGATGAACCCAATTTTCTCTTTTTATAATCATTCAAAAAAGCCGCTTCACTCATATCTACCGTCTTGAATTCTTGAATATCCGTCTCATTATATTGATAAAAACTATGAGTAACGGCATGAAGTTTACGATGGGATTCAGCCTCACTCTTGGCTAAATAACCACATCTGATCGTAATTTGAAACGGCTCGCCATGTTTCAATTTTTCCATCGCCAATTCCTTACGATGCTGAATTACGCTATGTTCATCCTTGGCCCTCAATCTATCACGAATATTAAAAATCTTTTTAAAATTGTTCCATCTGACGGCCCATTTCCTCCGAAAATGATATCCGGCGGTTTCCTCAAGAGGATGAATCACAAACTGTACCCAAACTTGTTCGCCGGAATTAATTTTGGAAATAATGGAAAAAAGCCTGCTCTGACTGTCATCCTCAAAGTGACTGAAAGTTTTGAAAGGATAAATGTCTCCCCAGCGCAATTTCAGGCGCGCACCGGTCAAAAATAATTTACCGTTTCCCGGTTTATAATTATCCACATAATCGGAAGTTTCTTTGATTTCACAATCCGGAAAAGTGGCATAAAGCAAGCCTTCCACCGTCTCAAACAAATTATCGGGAACAGCGAAAAATAAATACGTATATTGCTCGTAACCAAAAAATTCCATCGATAAATGCGCGTGATGAGCGGTTTTATGCAAATTCACCAAAAGTTCCTCATACATCTTCTCCTTTTTTTTCTCGTTATCCCCTTGTGGTACGACAACCTGGAAATACTTCATGAAAAATGCGAATTAACACTAGCGCTGAATTATATCATAAAATTCGATCTGATAATAGTATTTTTTGCCTACAAATACAAATAAACCAAACCGGCCAAAATTAAAACAAAAGATAAAAATTTAACGATTAAACCACTTTTATTCATAGATTCTCTTGAAATTTCCTTAATAAAGTAACTCAACATCAATCCAAAAAACATCGCGAACAAAGGCTGTAACCCTATGACAACCGTCGTCAAAGAGGCCTTGCCCAAAGTCAAAGCGTAAGCAAAAAACAAAGATCCCAAAATACCAAAAACGGCCGACAAGAAAACCAAAGTCCACCCGATCTTGGACAATTTAAACCCTCCATACAAACTTCTGTATTTAGGCAAGAAAAACAATAAACCACCCAACAAACTGCTACCCAAAAGATCCACCCCGAATGCCGCCCAAAAATTAGGGAAATAAATCACGTATTTCTTAAAAATTACATCAGCCAATGACCACATAAAACCGGCCAGTATTATAAATAAAAAAACTTTACTGAAATGCCACCTACTTTTTGTCTTTTTAAAAGCCGCCAAAATACTACCGATAAAAATAAGCGAGAAAGCCATGAATTGACTGAAATTCAAACTTTCATGAATCAGCGCAACGGCAATCAGAAAAATCAAAACCGGCTGAAACTGTAATATCAAAACCACCCTGCTGACTTCTTCAATTTGCAGAGAATGATAAAAAAAAACAAAAGCCAACATCCAGATTATTCCCGAAAGAAATATCCAGAAAAAAGGCCATCCAAAAACAATACCCTGTCCAAACAAAACCAAAAAACAAACAGCCACGGGCAATTTGGTTAAGGCAAAAACACTCATCAAAACCAGATCGTCTTTAAACCAATTCCGCCGCAAAGCAGCATCTATCGGATTGGCAAAACCCCAACAAAACGGCGCCAAAATTGCAAATAGCAACCACATAAAATTTTAGTAAACCTCTTTCAAATAACAAGATTCACAATAGATCAGGCTAAGGCCAGATGTCGCATGGTGTATGCGACCATTTTGCGGAGCAAAATGTGCATTGTCTTTACTTTCAGAAGGATAAATCGTCATCATTTTCTTACCACATTTTACACAATCTCGCTCCCAAAGTCGATGTGCATCATGCAATTTCAAACGATCGTAATGCCGCTGATCGGGATGCCTGCGTGGAACAGGCACTTTCATCCTTTGATAAAATTTCAATTCCTGAGGAAGAATTTTGTATTTTCGTCCACTAACCTCACACTTCAAAACTTTTTCCAGTATACCTTCATCCGTTTCACGAATATCATTTGGAGCCTGACTCTCCTCACCTTCTACTTTTTCAGCTGAATCTTCACGCCAGCGCGCACCCAATTTCACGGCTTCCTCTTTTTTTAAGGGAAAATATTCCATAGCCACGGTCTCATTATAGTCACAAGGGGCTAAGGAATAAGGGAAAAACTCACCCCACTGTCCGGTTTTTTGCAATTCCTCAATAATATGCGCCACCAATTTTTCATATTCTCCCTTCGTATACTGCTTATTCAAAACACAATAGCGCTTATTCCTAATTCCCACGCAACCGAAAAGATCGCGCGCATTCAAGCAATCCAAGGAATAAAGCACATTATCACAATACCAAACAAAATAACCCACAATTAAATTTGTGCCCACACAGGAGCACACATTATAACAAAACTGCAATCCGTCCGGCGCGCAATAAACCGCATCGTAAGTTCCAATGCATTTCGGCGAATTATGCAAATATTTACAATCTTCGGAATCCTTTACGTCATAAGCAAAATGGCAATTTTTGGAATTAAAAATGGCATCTCCACTACAATCTTCACTGGCATAAATATGAGACTGCACATGCGGTAATTTCGCGCTCAAATCAGCCATTTTTTTACGCAAAAATTCTATATTGGCATGCGTCAGATATTCGTAATCTTTCACGAATTCCTGATATTTTTCCTTGCCGACAAATTGATTCAAAATGCAATATTCCTTTGAACGAAGGCCAAAACAACAGATGCAATTTTTGCAGCCGATACAATCTTCAATCATCGTGGAGTCACTGCAATTTCTACAATTCAAGAGAAATCGACAACCGTAACATCCATCGGAAGCAATTATTTCGTAACAAAATTCGCAGGAATATAGACACAAACTATCCAAACAGTTTTTAGAAAAAGAAACATATTTCCCAAACATCACATCCTCATTATTACCGCCACCAAAAAGCAAATAGCAGTTTTTCGCAAAAAGCGTATAGCAAGTGTAGTAACTATTTTCGACATTGATGGTGTGCAGAGAAACCCGCGGCACATTGACATATAATTCCCAAAATTGCTCAAAAAACGGTCTAGAGAAGTCATAATCCCGTCCATAAATCATCGAATCCCATTTGTCGCTCCACCACTCCGGCTGATCATAGACCTTATATGGTTTGTCCGGAGAATAAATCGAAAGAATTTGGCGACCGGAAAGATCACATTTTCTAGTGTAAAGCTTTCTCTCATTACGAAAACTCAGTCGTCGCTGCTGACGACAAAGCGGACACATCTTCGGCATAGGAATCGAGAATTTCTTCCCTTCAAAAGTCGGAGAAAGCTTGTCGTAAGCCCTTAAATCTTCTTCTGTTATCTCAAAACCCGCACCGCATTGCTGACAATCTTTATTCATTTGGAAAATTAAGTCGCGATCAAGATAACAGATTCTAATTTTTAAGCTAGTAATATAATTTTTAAGAATTAACTTGATTTTCAGCAAGATCTAGGGGTAAGATAAGGGTGTAACAAAATTACCCCTAAAAATACCCCATGAAAAAACATTTAAATCGAGAAAAAGTGAATTTCATGATTAGTAAAGAAAACATGATGCAGCTAAAACAATTAATACCTGCAGGCGAACGAAGTGATTTTATAAATAAAACATTAGAAGAAGCAATTAAATCATATAAACGTCGTAAGGCTTCGGAAGAAATGGACAAACTTAGCGCAAGATTAAATTTAAAAATGTCCACAGAAGAATTAATTAAAATCAAGAATTATGGCAGAAAATAAGCAATTATACATCATAGATGCTTCTGTTTTGATCAAGTGGTTTATTCAAGAAATTGAGGATAAAAAACAAGCTATGAAATTCAAACAAGATTATGTAAATGAAGAAATAGAAATTGCTATGCCCACATCTTGTTTATATGAAACAATGAACACAATTGCCAGGAAAATTCCCGCAGCAGCGACATTAATATTGTCT
>JACRIB010000017.1 GCA_016235895.1 Candidatus Peregrinibacteria bacterium
GGCCTGGCCGGGTCCTTGCACGCCGTAACCGAGGATGGCGATCACCTCTTCTTTAAGCGTTTCCTGGGCTTTAGCGAGCGAGAATTCCTCACGCGTTACAATTTCTTCTTCCATGCTGCCGAATTGCATTTTTGCCATGATATTTTTTAATTAACTATTAGGATAATGTGTTTCGGGCTTAGCCGAAACTTTTTGTTTATTTTGATTTTCCTTCGGAAAATCTGTCAGTTACTGCGCCATACATTGGGGAGCTTACAGTTTCTATATATTTTCTTAGCACGCCGTGCTTGTATTTTGGTAATGGTTTTTTCCAAGCAGCTTTGCGAGTTGACAGTTCTTTTTCTGATAAATTTACCGCGAGTAATTTATTTTTCGAATCGATTGTGATGATGTCGCCGTTTTTTAACAGGCCAATAGGACCGCTGACGTAAGCTTCGGGGGCGACGTGACCAACCACGAGTCCGTGCGTGCCGCCGGAGAAGCGACCATCGGTAATCAGTGCGACAGAATTACCGAGACCCTTGCCCATAAGCGCGGAGGTAACAGCGAGCATTTCACGCATACCCGGGCCACCTTTTGGCCCTTCGTTGCGAATAACGATGGTGTCTCCGGCTTTGACTTTATTTTTTTCAATCGCGTGAAAAGTTTCTTCTTCGCTTTCAAAAATGATGGCTGGACCGCTGTGATTAAAAACTTTCAAACCCTTAACTTTGGCTACAGCTCCTTCGGGAGCGAGATTGCCTCGGAGTATTACAATCGGGCCGGTAGCCATAATCGGATTTTTCGTGGTATAAATTACGTCTTGATTTTTCGAGGGAAGTTTTACGTTTTTTAAATTTTCCGCGACAGTTTTTCCGGTCACGGTCAGACAATCGCCATGGAGTAGACCGGCTTCGAGCAAAATTTTCATTACAGCAGGAAGGCCTCCGGCTTGATGCAAATCGACTGCTACATATTTTCCACCGGGTTTCATATTGGCAAGCTGGGGCGTTTTGTCGGAAATGCGACTGAAATCATCGATAGTAAAATCAATGCCGGCGGTATAGGCCATCGCGATGAGGTGGAGCACGGCGTTTGTGGAACCACCTAAGGCTAGAGCAACTGTAGCCGCATTCTCAAATGCCTTCTTTGTCATTATTTGGCTAGGCTTGAGGTCCATCTTGATCAATTCATGGATTTGCCTGCCGGCAAATCGACATTCCTGAATTTTTTCCGTGGAAATTCCGGGTGCTGTCGAACCACCCGGTAGAGACATGCCGAGAGCCTCGATCGCCGAGGACATGGTGTTTGCCGTATACATGCCGCCGCAAGAACCCGGGCCGGGACACGCGTGACATTCCACGTCTTTAAATTCTTTTTTGGAAATTTTGCCGGCTTGGTACTGACCTACGGCTTCGAAAATGCTGACGATGTCTATATCTTTGCCTTTGTATTTTCCCGGCATGATCGCGCCACCATAAATAAAAATAGCAGGCACATTGACGCGGGCCATGGCTATGAGTGAACCAGGCATGTTTTTGTCGCAGCCACCAATGCAAATCAGGCCGTCGAAACGCTGAGCGCCGGCGACTGTTTCGATGGAATCGGCAATCACTTCGCGACTGACAAGAGAATATTTCATGCCTTCGTGACCCATGGAAATGCCGTCGGAAACCGTGATGGTGTTGAATAATTCGGCGGCGGTGCCGGCTTTTTTTGCCGCTTCTTTGGCGTGGCGCGCGAGTTTGTCCAGATGCATGTTGCAAGTGGTTATTTCGCTCCAGCAAGAGGAAATTCCCACCAAGGGTTTTTCAAAATCTTCGTCGGTGAAACCGGTGCCGCGGAGCATGGCACGGGCGGGCGCGCGGGCATCGCCGTCGGTCATGAGGGAACTATGTTTTTTCAATAAGTTGCTTGTTTTCATTTGGTTGGGGTACACCATTTTTCAAAACCTTTAAGTTCACAAGTGGCTGCTTTGCTGTATAAATCGCTGACTTTTTTTGTCAGTGGGCCTTCTTTGCCATTGCCAATGATGCGGCGATCTACCGATCTTATAGCCGCTACTTTGGCGGCGGTTCCCGATAAAAAAGCTTCGTCAAAAGTATAGAGCATTGAGCGGTCAAAATTTTCTTCGCGGACGGGGATGCCAATTTTTTCAAAAAGACTTAGAAGACTGCGGCGCGTAATACCATTCAAAATATTGCTACCAGGTGGTGGCGTCCAAACCACTCCGTCTTTAATACCAAAAATATTGGCGCCACTGGCCTCGCACACTTTACCATCGCGATTCAAAAATATCGGCTCATCAAAGCCGTTTTTTATTGCTTCCGTTTTGGCCAAGGCCGAACTGGAATAAGCGCCTGTCATTTTTGCCTTCACGGAAAAAACATCATCGTCAAAACGTCGCCAGCTGGAAACGCAGACATTCAAACCCTCACCGGCTTTGAAATATTCTTTCAAAGAAATCATGTAAATCGCCACGTCGTCGCCTTCATTGTCAAAGCGCGGAGTGAGCTGAGTAGAGCCGGAATATAACGTAGGACGAATGTACACATCTTCTTTTACTTTGTTTTTTTTCAACAATTCCATAATGACTTTTTCGAACTTTTTATAATCCATTTCCAATTGCATACCAAGAATTTTTGCTGATTCCCGGAAGCGCTCGAAATGATCTTTCAAACGAAAAATATAAAGATTTTTTTTATTAGAATTCCAGAAACCACGGATACCTGAAAAGCATCCCAATCCATACTGGATTGCCTTGCACTGAATGGAGATGACTGCGTCGTCTGTTTTACAAATTTTTTTATGAATGTAAGCGAAGGGGAAATTTTTACTTGTGGCCATGTTTATAGTTTTTTAAATATAGAAAGTTGTAGCATTTCTCAAAAGCTCTTATTGAAGCCACAATAACGTCTGGCGAAGTGGCATGAGCGATGATTTTGTTGCCGTTTTTATCAACCGCGCTCATGGTTACTTTTACCGCCGCCTCGACGCCACCGGTGAAAATTTCTACATTATAGTCCGTTAGGCGAATGAACATTTTGTCATGCTCTTTGATGCTGCGTTTCAGCGCTGTGATAATAGCATCTACCGCACCGACGCCGGTAGCCTGGCCGAGCAAAATCTTCTCACCGTAGCGGATCTTGATGCTGGCGCTGGCTTGTTTGTACTTCGAAGTTTTGGCTTCAAAATCAATAATTTCGAGATATTTATCTTTGGAACTATATTCGTCGAGCTGTTCCTCAATGATGTTTTGTAAATCCTGTTTGATGATATTTTTTCCTTTGGTTTCAAACGCCCTGATGCTGTCAATGATCGTTTTTAAGACTTGTGGATTAATTTCAATACCGAATTCGTTGTGAATAATTTTTTTCAAATCTTTTTCTGCCGGAATTTTTTTCCACAAAATTTTGGCTTTGTTTTTGATGCCTTCGGACTGAATTTGATAAAGTTTGTATTTTAAATAATTATCGACTTCGTGCATGTCCGGATCAATAGTCGGCGGTTCGGGAATGATTTTTACGGCGGATTTGGGGTCCTTTAAACCATTGCCAGTAGCCACACAAATTACTACGTCGTCTTTTTTGAAAAACTTGTGCGCTGTCAATTTTGCCATTGCGGCCATCGGCAGAGCGCCGGAAGGTTCGACAAAAATCGCTTCTTCTTTAGCCATGCTTTGTTCGGTCATCAACACTTCTTCATCGCTGACGGAGACGGCGGAACCATGAGAATCTTTTAAAGCTTTGAGTACCTTTGGCCCGTCAAAAGGCATGCTGACCGCGACCGCGCTACAGATGGTATCCGGCTTATCTATGCGAATTAATTTTTTACTTTTGGAATTAAAAGCTTTCACTACAACGTTGCAATTTTCCGGTTGCACGGCAATAATTTTTGGCAAGGAATCTATGAGTCCGAGCAATTTCATTTCAACAAAACCTTTCCAAATCGCGGAAATATTGGTACCTACGCCAACCGGACAGAGCACGTAATCCGGGGCTTTCCAGCCGAGCTGTTCGGCGATTTCGTAGCCTAAAGATTTCTGGCCTTCGAGACGAAAAGCATAATCACCGGCAAGGTAAAAACCATATTTTTTAGCCATTTTCTCGGCCAGTGTGGCACATTCGGAATAGGTCGCGCGGACCTGGATGATGCGCGCGCCATAGGAAAGAGTTTGGGCGAGTTTACCAATTGGCGTGCCCTCGGGCACCAGAACGTAACAAGGAATTTTTGCCAGCGTGCAATAAGCGGAGACCGAGGCGGCCATGTTGCCGGTGGAGGCAAAACATACCGCTTTCGCGCGCATTTCCAGAGCTTTGGTCACTTCAACAAGCGTCCCGCGGTCTTTAAAAACACCCGTCGGGTTGGCGCCTTCATTTTTGATGTATAAATTTTTGAGGCCAAATTTTTTGGAAAGATTGCGACAACGATGCAGCGGAGTACCACCTTCATTCAGAGTCACAATTTTTTCCAGATTTAAAATCGGATAGAGCGTGAGATATTTGAGCGCGGAAATTGGTGAATTTTTCAGCGCATATAGATTTAAGCGCTGACGAATAAAATTATAGTTATATTCGACGTTTAGCGGACTTTTACATTTTAAACAAATGGTGCAGGTTTCGCGTTCATCGAATTCGGTTTTGCAATTTATGCAACGCAGAGTGTAAAAATCTTGGTTTACGGTGATCATGACTGCTATTTTATATTCTTTTGCTGGAAATCCTTCAGTTTGTCGGCCAAGTCACCATTATTTTTGTAATCAAGAGCGATGCCTATGGCTTTGGCAAAGCCGGCACGATTAATGTTGCCGTCCGGATTCAGATTTCCCGTATCACCTTCACCGGTGAAAATTCCGGCCAGCTTTGAAGCCATCGCATCGTCGGCAATTGGATCTTCCGCTTTAACATCATGAAAAGTACCATCGACGTATTTTACCGGCTTGATGCCGAAAATTTGATTCATGATCAAAATTACATCGCCGCGCGTGGCGGGAGCATCCCAATTGCTGAAAGTCTTACTATTAAGACGACCCAGCGACAGACCATCTAAACCATTCAAATAATTTTGATACCATAGACCTTCCGAGTCACTTTCTTCGTGGTGATCCGCAGCTTCCATGCTCATCTTCAAAGCTTGAGCGTAAGTCACATTGTCGGCCGGACCAAAATTTCCGGTCATCGAGCCGTCCGTGTTGGTATAGCCATTGATAATGCCTTCTCTTCTGGCAGACATTACCGGTTTCCAAAACCATTCTTTGTCATCCATTTGGACATCGTTGAATTCCACGGCGTTTTCACCAAAGACATTTTCGTGATCGATGTCCATGAGGGTTTTCTCAATTTTTTGAATTTCTTCTTTGATGGCATTTGTATCCTGGTCGGCCGGAGCGGGCGTAAGCGCATCCACTATGGCCCGCCATTCATCGATTAATTCCTGTTTAAATGAATTGGGAATTACGATGTTTTTGGTCTCATCTATCAGTTCCTGAATTTTTCTGCCTTTTTGTGCGCCCTTCAGATTTTCCTCGGAAATTCCGTCAATGACATCTAAAACTGAAAATTCATTTTGCAAAACATCATTGGTAAAACTATCTCCAAAGATATCGATGCCGTTAAGTATTTCCTCGGAGGCGGCGAGAGCGGTTTCGTCGTCAAAGTATTTTTTTAGTTCATCTACAATTTGACCTTTAACGTTCCTCATTACTTTTTCGAAAATATCTTTTTCAAATTTGTCGGACATTTCTTTAAAATAGTTTGTCAGTTCATCTTCGGCCGGAGTGAGATCAAGTTCTTCCATGATATCGGCGGCGTCGAAATCTTCCGACTGGATTTGATTACTCCAATTCTCCATTAATGTGATCACATCCGGTATACTTTTTTTCAATTTATCCAATAAGTCCGGATGTGTTTGCAGATAATCGTAAATCAGGCTCACTTGATCGGAGGCGGCCTGATTTACTTCATCCAAAACGTCCCAAAATTTTTCAATTATCCGGTGGTCAAAGGAACCGTTTTTCAATTCATCCTTGAATGCGGTCAAAGTACTTTTGGCCTGCCGGATCAATTCATCAAGTTGATCAATTGAGTCATTGATTTCAGAGGTGTCGATTTTGGAATCCTTCAGGGCTTTCACGAAAGATTCGGCTTTTTCCACTTCTTCAAGCGTGGCATCTATGTCGGCACTGACTTCAACCTGGCAATCGTTGTTGGAGCAAGGGTCAAAATCATCGAAACTTTCGTCACCATTATCGTCCGGACCGAATTCGTCGTCTTGTATCGCATCTTCAGAATTATTCGAATCATCAAGATTTTGAGTTTCAGCAAATGCCAAATGGCTGCTTGTTGCGAGCATGGCTACCAAAAGCAGATAAAAGCCGGCTTGCTGAATAAATTTTTTCAGTTTCATGCGTGGGGTGTTAGGTGATATTTTTTTGCTCTGTTATTTTTTTCTATTCTTGATCCACTGAATCAGTGTGCCAAAAACGATAATTGTAGAGCCTAAAATTGTTAGATAGACACCAAAATCAATGCGGCCATTGATGTTTGGGCCGATTAAGCTGGAAGCAAAAATACTTTTGATTTCATCGATTTTTTGGCTGATGGAGAAGGTTTGCGCAATACCGATCGCGACGATAACAAGGCCAATAATCATTGAAACCCAAAGCGGGATTTTTCTGATAAAAAGCGCGATTAAAACCAGAATAGCGCCGACTAAAGTAATAATTCCGTCACCATCCATACCGGTGGTAATTACATCGTTCACTTTTCCCCAGGGTAAAAAGGCCCCGACTGCAACTAAAACAGCGCCGAGGATTGCGGCGTAACGACCATATTGTTTCTTTGGTGGAACGTGCGTGACTTTGGTTTCCATAGTTTTTGGGTTTAATTTACTGCTCCGATTTTAACCCAAATTTGGTTGCATACAAAGCCAATTTAGTTATAATCCATTGCGCACACGTGGGTAGGTACCAAAGTGGTCAAATGGGGTAGACTGTAAATCTACTGGCTTATGCCTTCGGGGGTTCGAAACCCTCCCTGCCCACCATGAAAAATCTTTTAATTTTGCAATTTCCAACCGGTGCGAAGGGCGATGAAGGAGATGAGACCCATGAAAATGGTGATTGAGGCGAGGACGATTAGGCTCAAGCTGATGGGTATTTCCTGTAGGCCGGTGAAACCGTAGCGTAGGAGATTTATCATGTGCACGATCGGGTCGAATTTGGCGACGGTGGCCATGGCGGCCGGGAGGGAGGTGATCGGATAAAAAACGCCGCCGAGGAATGTGAGCGGCATGATGATGAAAGTTTGGATGAAGGCTTGGTTATCGAATTCCTTAGCCCATATGCCAACAAAAAGGCCGAGAAAACTGAAAAATAGCGCCACCAGAAAAGCGGAAATTAAAATGATTGGAATAGAAGTATAGGGGAAGCTGATGAAAAAAAGCGCGGTAAGAAAAGTAACACCGCCGACAATAAAAGATCTGATGACAGCGGAGGCGATGAAGGCGAGGAAAATTTCGGAGCGTTTTAAGGGAATGCTCAAAAGGTCGCCGATGATGCCCTGATATTTCATCAGAATAATCGAAGAGGACGGATTTTGGTAAGCATTGTTTACCAGACCCATGATGATGAGGCCGGGGACCATGAATTGCAAATAAGTGATGCCCTGGATGCTGGGAATGGCGCGGTGCAGCGAAAATCCGAAGACGGCAAAATACAGTAAATTGTTGACTACCGGCGCAAAAATCGTCTGCATGTAGACTTTTAGGAAGCGCATGGTTTCGCGCTTGAAGAGGGTGAATGTTCCGCGGGGATTAGCCATTATTCTTGTAGGTTAATTTCAAAAATACATCCTCAAGATCTTGGCTTTGAAGCTCAATATCGGCTGGATTCAGACCTTTTAGGGCTTCCAAAACTTTATTTAAATCTTTTGGTTCAAAATTGAGAGACAAGTCGTAGTCGCTGATTTTTTTGGCTTGGAAATTTTCGAGCGCGGCGGGAATTTTGCCAATTTTTTCCTTAAAATTCAGCGTCATTTCCTTGTAATTGCCGAGTGAACGAACCAGCTTTTTGGTCTCATCAAGGGCAACGAGCCGGCCTTGATGAATAATGGCCGTACGCTTGCAAAGATTTTCGGCTTCTTCCAAGTAATGCGTGGTGAGTAGAATGGTGAGACCATCTTTGTTTAACTGACGCAGATATGTCCAAAGATTGTGACGGAGTTCCACGTCCACACCCGCCGTTGGCTCATCAAGAACCAGAACTTTTGGCTTGTGGACTAGGGCTTTAGCAATAAGTAAACGGCGTTTCATGCCCCCGGAAAGGAAGCGGGTATTGGCGAATTTTTTGTCGTGAAGATTTAGTTTTTCTAAAATTTCATCTATGTATTTTTGATTATTTTTAATGCCGTAATAGCCGGAGCACTGAGTGAGCACTTCATTCACGTCAAAAAAAGAATCAAAATTTACCTCTTGTGGAACAATGCCGAGCATGGATTTGGTTTCTTCGCGGTGAGTGTCAATGTTGAGCCCGCAAATTTTAATGGTACCGGAAGTTTTTTTGGTGGGACCGGCCATGATGTTTATCAAGGTGCTTTTGCCGCCACCGTTTGGCCCGAGCAAAGCGAAAAACTCGCCCTGTTTAATTTCAAGATTGAATCCTTTCAGGGCATATGTGCCTTTATGATAAATCTTGTGAAGGTCTTGAATTTTAATTGCCGTTATGTGGGTCATGTATGAGTGATATTACTCGATGATTTATGAGTTTGCAAAATTAGGATAATGAGGGACTTGCATGAGGATGTTTTCTCGGCTAGACTTTCGTGGCTTTTAGCCGTTACTATGCCAAATCGAGGATTTTGGGAAAAATTAAAAAAACCGATAATCGGTCTCGCGCCGATGGATGGCGTGACCGACGCGGCGTTTAGATATATGGTTTGCAAATACAGTAAACCATCAGTGGTAATTACGGAATTTACCAATGTGGAAGGACTGGCGCGCGGCAATGTGAAGGGGCTGGCGGCTTTTATTTATAGTGAAATTGAGCGTCCCGTGGTGGCGCAAATTTTTGGCGTGGAACCGGAATCGTATTACAAAGCGGCGGTGATGCTGAGTGCGATGGGCTTCGATGGCATTGATATAAACATGGGCTGTCCGGTGAATAAAGTGGCGGCAAAGGGTTCAGGGGCGGCGTTGATAAAAACTCCGGAATTGGCGAAAAAATTGGTGCTGATGACTAAAAAAGGCGTGAAGGATTGGAGCGAGGGAATTAGTTTGGAAAAGGCGGGCGTGCATCCGGAAATGATCGCGGCGGTAAAAAAAATGAATTCCAAAAAATTTAAGCGGAAAATAATTCCGGTTTCCATAAAAACCAGAATTGGTTACGACTCAATTGTGGCTGAAGAATGGGTAAAACATCTGCTCGAAGTAGAGCCGGCGAATATTTCCATGCACGGCAGAACTTTGAAACAACTTTACATGGGTGTGGCGAATTGGGAAGAACTCGCCAAGGCTTGCAGGGTGGTAAAGTCGAGCGGACTAAAGACCAGTTTTCTTGGTAATGGTGATGTAAAATCAATGGCCGATGCGCACGAAAAAATTAAAGACTATGGTGTTGACGGAGTATTGGCGGGAAGGGCGGCTTTTGGCAATCCCTGGTTTTTTGAAGGGAGAGAGCCAACAGTTAGGGAAGGCCTGAAGGCAGCCATTGAACACGCCAAATATTTTGAAAAACTAAACCATCTTCATTTTCAAAATGTCCGCAAACATTTGGGCCGGTACGTTAAAGGTTTCGAGGGTGCGAAAGAGCTGCGCATTAAGCTGATGCAGCTGGAGCGGGCACAGGATGTGGAGCGGGAGATTCTGCCCTTTCTCAAATTATAATGAGCTTTTCCACTTATAATATTTAGCGATGAAATCACCTTTGATGCTGCCGTAAGTGTCGTCGATATTGGCTGTGCCACAAACGAAATCTGTGCCGAAGTAGGTGATTTGAACGGAATTCTTGTCGCCAATGATGGAGCGACCGCTACCGGTAACATTTATTTCCATGCCGGATAATTTGTGTAGCGGGTCTTTTTGATCCCAAGTTCCCACGTTCACGGGATCTTTATTTGTTGTACTAACAGCAAAACCGGCTTCAGTATCTTTACCGGCGTAAGTGTGGCCGTATGGACTTTGTGGATCTAAAGTATAGTTTGCAAAATAGAAAGTTCCGTTGTCCGGAGTAGTTTCTACATACCAAGAGTTGGCGGCGGCGTAGACAACGGTTTCAGCATCTTTGGAAGCTATTGTGTTTTTTGATACGCAGCCTTTTGGAGCGTTTGCCACGACGTCAGCGTCTACGGCCGGAGCGGTTGTTGGGGCGGCGGCTTTGTTGCAGCCTATCAAAACCAAGGCTGTCAGCATGGAGAGAGCGAGAAACTTTTTCATACTTTGGGGTTAATTATTAAAAACTGATTGGAAATTTAGCAGAATGTGCGTTTGCAGGCAAGTACAGTATATTCTGCGATAAATTCAATATAAGCCTTAATCATTATTTTTGTATATGGCCCTACCTTGCCGGTGCCAATTTTTTTGCCGTCAACTTTTATAACGGGAATAATTTCACGTGGACGATTGGTAAGAAAAATTTCGTCGGCTTTGTATAAGGCTGATTTTTTGAAATTCTTTATGTGCATTTTCAGCTTCATTTTTTTGGCCAACTCAATAACGCGATTACGTGTTATCCCTGCTAAAAGTTTGTCTTTTGGAGTGAATATTTCGCCGTTTTTTACGATAAAAATATTTGTGGAAGACCCCTCGGTGACATTTCCCAGGTCGTCGATCAAAATTCCTTCATAGCTCTTTTTCCCATGAAGAGCATAGTAGGCCTGAATCATCGGCATGAGATTGGTGGATTTTATTTCCGGCCAGGGGCGCTGAAAATTCATGGTAAAAGCGGAAACTCCATTTTTTGCGACTTTTTCATCTTTGATGTATGGCTCGCAGGTAATAGCCATGGTGGAATTTTTACAGGTTAAAAAATTGAAGCCGTGTGCACCGCGGGAAATTGTGACACGTAAGCGGGCTTGATCGAGCTTGTTAATTCTTGAAGTTTTTTTGATCCAGGATTCCAGTTCTTTCGTGGTACAGGGCAGTTTTAGATGAAGAATCTTTGCGCTTTTTGCAATGCGTTCCAGATGTTTTTCCAGTTCGAGGATGACCCCGTGATAAGTTCTCATAGTGTCAAAAAAAGCGTCGCCAAACATAAAGCCGTTGTCTAAAACAGAAATTTTGGCCTCTTTTTCGTCAATAAATTTTCCGTTGAGACAGCAAATCATTGTGTGATTTTAGTTCATGGTAATGCACGGTTTGATCTTTTTGTTCAAGTTGGTAAGATTGCTAATGTCTTTATCGGTGACGGAAAGCAGATCTTCTTCCCATTCCGTTTTGTCATAACTGATGCGGTAGACTTCAGGTAGAATTGGGTTGAAAGCTTCTTCAAGGGTAATATTTTTTGTGATGTCCATGATCGCCGACCAGCTGTCTTTATTACCATAAAGAATCAGGTCTAGGCCGCTGGCGAGCATCAGTTCTTTGTTGTTTCCATACTCCATGAAAGCCACGGAAAGTCCATCGTTCATCTCGCGCGTTTGGGCGCGGGCGCAAATTTCGATGCTGCGATAATTTCCAAGATCGGCGTTCATTTTGATGTAATTATTTTTCATCAAAGTGAGATAATTAACTTGATTGAAACCGCCGAGACATTTCAGGCCATAATAAAAACAGAGGGTGCAGAAATTCAATAAAAGTCCGGGGATTAATTCTTTGCGCGCCATGGCATCCTTGATCAATTCCGGTTGCAATTCAATCTTGTAGGACTCGTCCTTGGAAACCAGGTAATTGCCTTTGCGCCAGAGCTGGAGATTTTCGCGTGAGCCTTTGGGCAAAGCCCAAAAAAGGTAGGTACCGGTAGAGTCTTTGCGGGAAAAAGAACCAAAAATATCTTCGAAATAATTGTTAATAAATGGCTCGTACCGCGGATCAAAAAGCATGTGATTTAAAATCGTGTCTTGATGTAAATGGTATTTCGTTAAAAGTTCGACCACTAAAGTTTCTTGTTCAAGAAAGATCAAATTCGGCAATTGTACGTTACTGGCTTCAAAAAATTTATTCCAAAGTTTGAAATTTGTTTTGCCCACTTGTTCGCAATAACTTTCGCATTGAAAAATTTCCGGATGCTCATAGATTTCTTTAATGAGAGCGCTAGTTTTTTTCTGATGCTCCGGACTGATTTTACCTTCATTAACATCTTCTTTCATCAGTGCATAAACTTTTTTCACTTCGCTGGCGGTATAGGGTTTCATGCCGTAAATGCTATGTGGAGTCGGCTTGGCGGAGAGAAATGGTATGCGATGAGTGTTCACTTCGTTGTTGATGTAATTGTGAAAAAATAGGCCGCGCGGAAAAGAAGAATTGTTGTAGGCGATGTTGGCGCAGGAAAGAACAATGACATTATTCAAAATGGCTTTATTATGGGAAACCAGCGAGGCGGCCGTGAGCAGATTGGAATTCAGGAAAAAAGGATGGGTGAGGGGGCCGCTATGATCGGCGGTGGAAACAAAATAAAATTCTTTGAGTTGGGCAATGGCGGATTCGGCTATCTCAAGACCAAAACGCTTGGTGATTTGGGCTTCCATTACTTCAAGAAGTTCGGCTTGGCGGAAAGGGATTGTGGGAGAAAGATTTACATCAACATATTCATTGGCGTAATCGAGAAGTTTTTTTTCTCCTCTTTTGGCAAGCATGGTTTGGAGAACCGGTCTTTTGGCTAGAACTTTTTCTTTCAGGCGTTTGAAACGATCTTCTAAATTTGCCGGATTGGGATTCATAACTTTGAATAATCTAGCCCTTCCTTATCAAAAGTCAATGCCGAGCCTTGGGCACAATGTCTTGAACATTTTTAAATTTGTAATTAAGATCAGAGTATTAGCGCATAGCGCTTTTTAACTCCATTATTTTTTCGTAGATGATTTATTTGAGCCATCTGTTAAATAGTGTTATTGAAGATAGCTCCGATAATGAAGTTGGTGTTTTGCGCGATATCATTGTAAAACATTCCGATGAGGGTTATCCCGCACTGGAAATGATTTTGATCAAGGACAAAAAACATAAAAAAGAAGTGGGAATTCCCTTTAAATATGTGGAAAATTTGAGTAAGGGTGAAATTTCTTTAAACAAAATTTACAATAAAATTGAGACGGAGGATGTGAAAAAAAGTAATTATGTTTATTTGTTGCGTGATGTTTTGGATAACCAAATTATCGACGTGAACGGTATTAGGGTCGTGCGCGTGAATGACGTGAAATTGGCAATGATCGAAGGTGAGCTGTGCGTGGTCGGTTTGGATATAAGTTTCAAAGGTGTTTTGCGCAGAATGGGCTTGGCCTGGCTGGATTTTTTCCATGTTTTTAAGGTTAATTTAATCAACTGGAAGGACGCGCAGCACGTACATGGAACTCTGCAATTAAATACAATTTCGGAAAAATTGCATCGTTTGCATGCCGCCGACATGGCTAATATTGTTGAGAGTTTAAATGCCAAACAGGGTACAAAACTTTTGAGCACTCTGGACACCAAGGATTCGGCAAAAATTCTTGAGGAAGTGAATCCGACTTTGCAAAAAACCATCGTGGGAATGTTGGATAAAGAAAAAGCCCTGAAGATCATCGAAAAAATGTCCATTGATGAAATTACGGATTTGATTCAATCCATGCCTTACCACAAAGCCAAACAGTTTTTATCCGATTTGCACAGTGAAAAACTCGAAAAGATCGAAGAACTTTTGCTTTATCCCGAAGATACCGCAGGCGGTTTGATGACCAACGAATTTATTGCCGTGTTGCCAAATTGGACCAAGGATGACGCGATTAATAAAATAAAAGAGGTTTCAAAAAAATTCAGAACCATTTCCTATATTTACGTGATTGACAAAAGGGGTAAATTTTTGGGACCCGTTTCCATGCGCAGTCTACTTGTGGCTGACAAAAATACCAAACTTAAAAAATTGTTAAAGCCGGCGAAATTCCTGGTGACTTTACGGCCGGAAAATTCTTTGCAACAAGTGGTCAATATCATGACAAAATATGATCTTTTTACGGCTACGGTATTAAATAAAAAGGGCCGTCTGCTGGGCATTGTGACGCTGGATGACGTGATGAGGTGTCTGGCTCCGACCGCGTAAATTTTTAAACATGTTCTGGAAAAATTTTAAAAAAAGATTTGTTATTTTTTTGGCCATTGTTGGGCCCGGACTGATTACGGCGGTGGCGGATAATGATGCCGCCGGCGTGGCCACTTATAGCGTGGCGGCTTCGCTCTATGGCATGGCTTCACAATACCTGGTAATTCCTACGACAATATTGCTTGCCGTGACTCAAGAGATCGGCGCCAGAATTTCCATTGTTACCGGTAAAGGCCTGGGCTCTTTAATAAGGGAAAAATATGGCGTGAAAATGGCGGCGGGACTTTTCTTTTTGTATTTTTTCGTAAATCAAACGGTGGTGCTGCAAGATGTCACGGGTTTAAAATCGGCCATACAGCTTTTTGGTTTGCCGTGGGAATCTGTTTTGATTTTGACCTGTTTACTGCTGATAGTGATGATTATAAAACTTAATTTCAAAAAGCTTCAGAAAATTTTTCTTTTCATGATTTTGTTTTATATTTCCTATGTAGTTTCGGCCCTTTTGGTGCATCCGGACTGGAGACAAGCCATACAGGAAAGTTTTATTTTACCAAAAAAAGTAAATATTCTTGATGCCAAATATTGGTTTTCTTTGATTGCCGTCTTGGGTACAACCGTGACCTTGTGGGGTCAGTTTTTTATCAGCAGTTTTATCGTGGACAAAGGTTTAACAAAAAACGATTTAAAATCCAATAGGGTGGAAGTGTATGGTGGTGCTTTTTTGACCAATTTTCTTTCCTGGATGATGGCGATTGCCGTAACCTTCACTCTTTTTGCCAATCGTATAATGGTGACCGATGGTTATTCGGCCGCAAAAGCCATAGAGCCTCTCGCCGGTAATTTTTCGGCTTTGCTTTTTGGTATTGGTCTTTTTGCCGCTTCTATACTGGGTTTATTCATCGTACCTTTGGCAACGGCCTATGTGTTTACGGAGATGTTCGGCTTCGAAAGAACCTTGAACGTGGATTTTAAAACCGGAAAAGTTTTTTATATTTTCTTTGTGGTGCAAATTATTATCGCTTTGGTTATCGCTCTTTTCCCGGGAATTAATTTGTTCAGTTTGACGCTGTGGGGTAACTATCTTAATGGCGCCGCATTACCGATAATTTTTTATTTCATTATCAGATTTTCGGAAAACAAGGAGCTCATGGGCGCGCATGTCGCCAGTGGATTCGGAAAATGGTTTGTAAGAATTGCTCTGATTCTTATAGTGGCGGCCGTGGGAGTGAGCTTTTTCCAAAATTTCGTTTAATCGTTGTAGCGTCCGCTCCAAATATTAAGCTTGATATAAACAAGATCCTTGAGCGTCACGAGAGCGTCCTTGATGGGACGGACACGGCTTTCGGCCGAGTTGAACCAGCTTACCGGCACTTCGATTATCTTGTAGCCGAGATAATTCGCGACAACCAGCGCTTCCATGTCAAAGCCAAAACGTTTTATTTTTTGAAATTGAAAAATGTTTTTAGCCGCGTCGTGCGTAAAAAGTTTGAAGCCGCATTGAGTATCACTAATACCATCAATAAGAAAAGCTCTTATCAGAAGATTGCCGGCGCGTCCCAATAAAACGCGGTATCTTGGTTGTTTTATTCTCACGGAACTATCCTGTAAATAGCGTGATCCAATGGCAATTTGAGCGTTTTGGTCCGTCATTGATTTTTGGAGTTTTTCAAATTCCTCAATTGGTGTTGAATTATCCGCATCGGTGAAGAGAACCAATTTACCTTTGCTTTCCATTATTCCCTGTTTTACGGCCGCACCCTTGCCTGAATTTTTTTCAAAATTTATTATTTTTAAATTCGTGATTTTGTTTTGATAGTTCTTAACCACTTCCGCGGTTTTGTCCTTGCTGCCATCGTTTACCACCAATATTTCGGCGGTAATTTTCTTATCGGACAGATAATCATGAATCGACAGTAGTGTATTTTTAATACGATTCTCTTCGTTGTATGCCGGAATGATAATGGAAAGATCATAAATATTTTTTTCAATTATTTGATCTTCCTTCTTTTTGATATTGAAAGTCCAAAATTTGTTGCCAAGAAAATTCCAGGAAAGAACGATCAATGAAGTGAGAGCTTTGGCAAAGATATACCAAATGTTGGCGACATACACAAAAAGCTGCATGCATAAAATCGTTAGCAGCAAGCCAATAATCGATACGATGAGAAATTTAATGAAAAGTTTGCGATAGTTTTTAGATTTATTTTGGAAGGTCCAGATTTTATTGAGAATGAAATTATTGATGACCGCCAGCAGAAAAGAAAGGACGGAAGCCGGAATGATGGCAATATGGGCGTATTCCACAAGGATATACAGAGAACCAATATCAACGGCTGTCCCAAGCACTCCAACGAAGGCATATTTGATGAAGGGCTTAAGGACATGCTGAAAAACAGCGTATCTGCGTCGGCGTGGTGATTTTTTGAGATTTTTTTGATTTCCAGGTTTTTTTGAGCCCATAGTGAGCTCTTTTTTGTTGATTTTTTGGGGGTTTTAGCGGTTTTTTGCCATGA
>JACRIB010000092.1 GCA_016235895.1 Candidatus Peregrinibacteria bacterium
ATGAAAAGCAAATGCGCCTTCTCGATGCCTACCTTGAGCAAACCATAACCAACGAGGAATATACCGAAACCAAGAAGAAAATCTTAAACCGCAAAATTGAAATCAAAGAGAATTTAAAGGAATCCGGCGGAAGAGGACTCCGTTGGCTCGAACTTCCGGATCGCGGGGCAAAAGGTGGCTTGTCAACTGCAAAAACCGTGGTCTGCCAAGGCGCAAAAATCGCGATTTACTGTTTGGAGCTGCCTCTATGAAGAGGTTCGGACTTATTTTAAAGCATCTGGAGGCTAGCCTCCAGAGATTTTTTGAAAAATCGACTCCGACCTGCGCCAGCGTGCGTTGAAAGGGGGCAACGCACGCTGGCGCACCCACGCATTCCTCTTCGCGCCGCCCGAAAGGGGGCGGGCGGCGCGCAATGGGGCTTTGTGAAAATTCTGCCCGACTCAAAGAGCCGCCTTTTGCGCGGCGTTTATTGAAGTTTACTTTGGATATTAAATGCGTTCATTGACTTCCATTATATGTCCGTGAAATTTTTTATTAAGCACAAACTCTGATCGTTGATAAATATGAATCAATACTTCTTCCTGAAGGTGCTCTTTACGTTTTTCTTCAGTAGAGATTTTTTTTAACCATGGTGGAGGATTTTTAAGAAACTCGTTCAAAATTACAGAATCAGGCGAGAACTCTTGAACATCGATCAAAAAGACATCGTATTTCAGGGTTTGTTGGTCTTTTTTGTCTAAAGGCGAATATTGAATAACTTTACCTAGTTTGGTTTTATCTAAAATTAGCACCTCTGATTTTTCTGCATTTGGAGTAAATACTTGATAGACAGGTACAAATAGATTTTTAAGTCGCATAACTCCTTCTGCGCCTTCGAACAGTCTATCTTTAGGAAAATTGGGGTGCCAATGCGGAATATAATTTCCCAGTTGTTCAAAAAATGTCCAAGAGGCATGATTCGTAGCTATTAGCAAAAGGTTTGAGGTCTTGAATGATAGTATGGTTGTTTCAAAATCTTCACGGTTCACTCGTTGGCAATTTGATATAAGTTTTTCAAGCATCTGTTCATTTTCACCATAGGCCATGCCCCTCCCAAATCCAAATGCCTCATCATGCCCAACGAAGTGAACATGCCAACTCACTTCATCGCCAAAGAATGGCGCCTTATCAAACATCGTATTAATACCATTTTTTTTAATCGCTCCAGAATAAGATTTGTCAGTATTGTCTTCATAAAGTCCATATTTCTTAAAAATCGCTTTTATCGGATGACTTTGGCTGTAGCTCAACAGTAAACCTTTCTTAAATTTCTCGACTTTTTCACCTGCGATATTTGTATTGCGCTTTCTGCGTAGATCATCCTCTTCTTGATCAACCCGAGCCTTGTTCAAAAGGCTTTTTAAGCCAGATGTTTTCCCAATTGAATTTTCATCGAGAACAAACTTCCAGTTATCAGGATTTGCCTCAATGTCCTGAATGGTTTTATTAAGATCTCTAGTGCCTTCAGCAAGAAAAGCCATATCTCGATTATGTGGAAGTTCAATCTGTTGAAGTTCTGCGTCAGTTTTTGCACGAATAAGACTAAGAGCATTCACCGCATAAAATCTTTCAAGCTTTTCAAGTATTTGGATGCAATGGACTTCTCCCTCTTCTTTCATACTCATTTCCCAGTTATCCCATCCCCAAGAACGTTCCGCTTCAAAATTATGCGCATCTAAAAATACATCGGTAAAATTAACAATATCCGATGGAAGAGCATTTTTGATTTCATTATAAAATTCCTTCAGCTTCAAAGTGTCTTTATTCCTTTCAAAAAGAAAAAATATCCATGTGGCCAAACCAAATAGCATTTCTTTTCTTTTTTTATCAAGGAACTCAAAAATTGCTTCCGCATTATTTGCGGCCGCTCTCCCATACGGGTTAGCCAAATCTTTAAACAGTTTTTTTGTAACAGACAGATATGCCCTGAAGTTTATTATATCTTGATTATCTAGGGTCTCCTTGAGGAGGGTTTGAAAGACCTTTAAAATATGAATAGCAAAACCCTTAAAGTCATCCTCTGGAAATTCATTTTTTTTCAGTTTTGACCCCAAATGATAATCTGACAATTCTTTCAGATAACGTGAAGTGCAATCGAACATTATCTTTGCAAGTCGATCGTTGCCACTTTTTTGTTCTTCACAGGCTCGTAAATAAAGCAGTTGAGGAAAATAAAGGAATTCTTGAAATATTAAATGATCTCTATTCTCAACGGCTTGTTGTGCAAAAATCATTGGTAGGTATGCAATTTCTCTAATGATATCCACGTCCTTGCTTTCCATTGCTCTTTCAAAAATATCCCGCACATCTTTTGAGAGCCATTCCAAAGGCTTGAGCCTTTCAACGAGGAATGACCCCCTTTCTTTTTCCGCTTGCTCTTGAGAAAAACCGCCTCCATACAATTGCAACATGGCGTAAAATTCCTTTATCAAGTCTATGTATAGCATTACAAGCTTATGTAGCTCATCTGTTTTTAGACTTTGAATCGCGTTTATGCATCTAATTTTGAGCTTTAATACCTCATCTCTCGCAGCAGATTCTAAGTCGAATTCTGGTTTAATAGTAAATATTTTTCTCACTTGCGAAGTCAAACTTTTTTTATCAAATCCTGCCCTCAATACGTCCATTCTAATCCAGAAAAGCTTATTTCTGTAATCCTTGAGATTTGTGTGAAAAAAAGGAACCAATCGACATGGAGGCTCAAGCTTTCTCTTGTTTTGTGTAGTTTGGGAGGTTGAATCTACAAGTAAAGCTTGATCATTGAAATTAGTTGTGGAAAATTTGGTAACTAGTTTCTTAAGCCGATTGAAGTTTATATCGGCCACAAAACCACCATTTTTCGCCTCAACTGGAAAATATTTATCTTCGTCCATCGGAGAAAATGGACTAGCATCCATGATGCCTTCGAACCGCCCTACCCATTCATAAAGTTTGTTATTGCCGATTCTTTTTGTTATTTCAGAATCCAAAATTTTGAGAAAATTTATTTTGATAACTTGATAAAACAAGGCCTCTTCTTCTTTTTTTAGAACAAAATTATTGGCCAGTAATTTTATGGCCTCGTACAAAGACTTAATCGTGAAATATCCTATTAAAATAATAGGGACAACACTCAGGGCATTCACTGATCCCCATAAAAACTGAAAGAAAAATAAAACTTCAGCAACTAATAGAGTAAAAAATCTGCTCCGCCTCAACAAAATTATCCCCTTATATGGGGCATCATTCTTAACTAGTTCTTGTGCGATAAAAAATGCTATTCCAATAAGTACAGCTCCAATTCCTGTGTGTATAGCAATAAGATTTTGGTAATGACTACTATCTTTTGATAGTAAAAACCTTTTAACCACATCAAGTCCAAATATCCATTTACTATCAAATGCAGATTGGAGATGAGAGGTAATGACGAAGACGAAAAATAATATTATCACTAACGCTAACTCACCCTTTGAATACCAAAGTGAATCCATTTTCCTTGATAATATTTCCTTGAATTCCTTTGTTGTCTTTTTTTCTTTTTTGACCAAGAGAAACAATGATGGCTCCCATCTAGGAATAAGCCTCTTAAACCAATCTTTTATTTTCAAAAATCTACGCTTAGATATCATTTTTAGTAAAATTTTGAGGCAATATTTCAGATATTCTTTCATACCACTCCTTTCCATTTTTGACTCCAACTTTAAGTTCCACAAACCTCCCAAGCGCTTTTTTAAGCTCATTAACGCTAAACTTATTTTTCTTAAAATGCTGCAAAATTGCTACAATTTGCTCCGTTGAGAATGGCACAATATTGAGATTCATAAATTCGTCATTTATGTGCCAAGAGGCGTTAAACAACTGTTGGGCCATGTTTGCTTCAATTCTTGGCGCGATAAAAATACCAAACACCGGTTTTCCAGAGCTGGCGGACATAGCCGCAACATGCTTAGGCACAGAGATGTATTCAGCAGCCCATTGACTCACTGATTGATGCAAAGTTGCCTCACAAACAATTGCAAAGTCTTCATAATTAAAAACCATATCCGGCACACCACCTTTAGCATGGTGAATTGGCTTAAGCTCCTCATCAATCTGAAAATTTCTTGTATCTGATATTGAGCCAACAAGTGTATTGATCGCCAAAAATACTCTCCAAATCGCCCATTCGTAATAAGCTGGGAAGTAGGCATCACCTCCTAAGAGAGTGCGTGATTTTATCATCTCAAAATAATCAATAATGTCGTCTATTTGTTCGTCCAATGACTGATCTTTGTAAAAAAGATATTCCTTTTGTTCAATGAGTTTTCTCTCCAACTCTTGGCTTATTTTCTTCAATTTAGGGACGCTTCTTTCAACAGTCATTAAAGGTTCAACTTCTATGCCGGTTTTTTTCGATAAAGTTTCTATTTGCTGCTGTAAATCGCCAACATTGAGTACCATGAATTGCTCATCATCTAAAGGTATTTTTGGCAGTTCGGGATTGTAAAAATATGCTAAATAGTCCTTGTCTTCAGCAAATTTGGACTTCTCATCCAAAATGGATTTGATAAGATCCGTTTTATTTCGTTTGATTACGATCCTGTCTTTGTTAAGGCTGAAAAGTCCAGTAGTCATAACGTAGCGTATCTGCGAGTCGGAATAATCTTTCAAAGTTCCACCCTTCGTTCCAACAAATTCATCAAGATAATAGTCGGAAATCTTGGCTAAACCGCTACCAGCAGACATCAATCCTGCTATGTGCTTCGTCATCTTTTGTTTTTTGGGTTCTTTGCCAAACAAAATCTCTCGTAACTCATTTTCAAAATCTAAAGACTTCACAAAACTTTTTGATTTCTTAGTTGCAGCGAGAAGATCAGAAATAACTTTTTTAGCATGTGATATGTCTTCAGAAAAAATATCTGCTATCACCTCTTTAAGCCTGCTTCGAAAGTAATCGAGTTTAGGGTTATTCCCCTTAATGGCACTTCTTTCAGTACGATATTTCGTTATTTTTCTAACCGTATCTGCTATTTTCTCATCACGCAAAGTCGTAATCACATACAGTCCGATTTCTTCTTTTGTTAAGCCTGAAATACCTTGTTCACTAAGCCCATAAATGACTCCAAGAAAAACTCTAAACGGATGTACTTTAAATTCTTCATAATCCTTTCCATTTTCAATAATTGAAGGCAATTGATACTTCAAAAGCTGGCGAAGCATTGCTTCTTCAAAGGTTATTTCATCATTTACGAGCTGGTTACCAACTTCCGTTATTTCAACTGGCCCCTTTTCCTTATCTTTCCATGCTCGCGCAAATCCAAGCTGATTAAAACATGCAGCCCATTTACGGGCGAAATGAGCCTTTCTTTCTGGCGTAATTTCTTCACTTTCACTTTCAAGAATATCGATCTTTTTAGCTTCGTCGTAAAATTTAGCCTGTAGTTCATAATCCCAGACTTTTCCCTTAAATTTTTTGAGAAGCTTTAGTCCATCTTGAATTCTATTTGGATTGCGAATTGTCGTATTGCCAATATTCCACTGTTTCATATGTTAATAAGCGATAAATAGATATTCCTTTACGGAATTTTTGTTGTCACCAATTTTATGGTTTTGGTTACCGAAAGAGTACTTGTGATCAAACTTCTTAATATCCACATTCTTTCTATACTGTTTAAGAATCTCAATCATTTCCTCTTTAGTCGGCAAAGAATTTGAAGAATAGGAAACAACTAGAATAGATTTAGGAAACATCGCAAAAAGCTTATGGAAGGCGTTATAAACGCTATTCTTTGAATCAAATTGAGTCTGATACTTCTTTATTTTTTTAGTCTTGGTTGAAGTTTGGATTTCAACATCTTGCCAATATGAAGCCAGTCCCTCTACAAAGTGATATCGCCTCAAATAATCGTTGTCTGATCTGGTCGAAAAGTATGGCGGATCCATGTAAACAAGATCAAAATTTCTATTTTCCAAAGCAAATATGTCGCCACAAGTTCCTGAGTTTTTTTGATCATTATCAAAGACCGCTTTGTTATAAGCAGACAGAGCATTAACAAAATGTTCATCCAACGTGGTTCTCAAATCTTTTCTTCCATCATTATATCTATCTCCAGTGTACGTAAAAATTCCGCGTGGCCTTTTTTTAACACAAGCTCTAGCCAAAGCAGACAGAGCCAACGCTTTCTTGGCGGGATTATTGAGGAACCCTATTCTATGCCAAACCTGCTCCAAAAATAAATTTTCTTCCTCAGTAAAATAAAGACCTCTAAAAGTATCACGAATAAAACCATTAGTTTTAACTGACCGCCCAAGTAATGTGATCAAATCCTCATTATCAATGATGCTTTCGTTATTCTCAATAAGGGCTTTCGCAATATTTGATGAATACTGGAGAATATCATTACTGTGGACTTTTTTCCCCTTTGTTTTAAGCATGTACCCAACTACTCCGCTTCCGCTAAAAGCGTCTAAAACAGAGTTAACCTCGAAATGTTTCACGTTATCCCAAATAAAGTCCAGCAACTTGCTTTTACTGCCCATAAATCTAGTGGACGGGAAAAAATCCATTTGATCATGGAAAATTTCAAACTGCTCTCGATCTAGGGTAAGTTGTGGATTCATAGGATGATAACTTCATTTACATTATTGCGACGCTCAGCAATTTTATTGATATATCTCTTTGCATTCACCACTTTAATGTCAAAATCTTTATAGAGATCGAGAATAAAATCACAGTAAGAATTACTGGCTATTACAAAACAGCCTTTTGCCTTAAGTTCGCGGATAAAATCTCTTAAAATCACCTGATCTCCCTGATAGAAAAATTCTTTTGTGTAGCGCTTAAAATCGGAATAATTGCTAATCGGATGGTAGGGGGGATCAATGTAAACCAAATCTCCTCTTGAAGCGTATTTAGTCAAAACCTCTTTATAATCTGCACACTCAATAATAGTATTTTGCAAAGCTTTGCTGGCTGCTGTCAATTTATCTTCATCACAAATTGTAGGGTTTGAATAGCGCCCCATCGGCACATTAAACTCATTCTTTTTATTCACTCTATATAGGCCGTTAAAACAGGTCTTATTGAGATAAATAAGTCTTGCGGCTCTTTCCATTTTCGAAAGTCCTTGAGGTGATTTTGCTCTCATTTGGTAGTAAAAGTCTTTTTCATAATCATAAGTTCTCAATAACTCAATTAAACCGCCAACGTCATCACGAACAATTTTATAGGCATTGATTAATTCTTCGTTAGAATCGTTAATAATTGCTGTTTCAGGTGACAAATTAAAGAAAAGAGCACCACCTCCAACAAATGGTTCAATGTACTTATTATAACTTTGCGGGATATATTTCTGTAACTCATTCAGCAATTGAGATTTCCCTCCAACCCATTTCAAAAAAGGAGAAGCGGAAATGGATTTTTTAAATAGTGGCTTATAGGGTTGAGTAACTGTGACAAATTGTGCAGCAACTGTTGGCATAGGGATTAATTTTGACGGATAAGACCAACTTTTTTGCCAACAATCTGGCAATTTCCAAGTTGGAGGGTATAAATTTGATACTTCGGATTTGCTGGTTTTACGGTAAGATGCTTTTTTTCTTTTATGACTTCCTTGAGCGTTACCTTCCAATTCTCATCCGCAATTACCACGATATCACCGTTATCAAAATCTGTTTGTTCTCGAATTAGAACTAAATCACCGTCAAGAATACCTTTTTCAATCATGCTGTCTCCTTTTACTCTTAAAAAATAATGTCTTCTACGATCTTTTTTTATCATTGATTTTGGAATTTCCTGTATTCTCGGTTCACTCTCCTGTAACGCTTCTGCCGGACCGCCAGCTTGAACTGTCCCCAAAATAGGAATTTCAATAACATCTTCCCGTTTCAAAGGCTCAATACCGCGAGCAACACCAGAACTCTTTTTTAAAAATCCTTTCTCTGCCAATTGGTTAATATGGAATTGGGCAGTGGAATGTGAGGTAAACTCCATTGCCTTTTGAATTTCTTTTAAAGAAGGGCCATAGCCATGCTCTTTTGTAAAGGACTGTACAAAATCCAGTACCTCCTTTTGTTTCTTCGTTAAAAGATTTCCTGCAACCATAGAAAAAATTACTTGACGTTGGAATTATATTCTGTAAGAATTTGTTCGTCAACTGTAAATTTATAGTAATCTTAACTTATCAAGTTTATGAAAAAAGTATTTTTATCTTCCGTGAAAGCTCAAGATTTATGGAAAGTTCAGACATCCGGTGCTAGAAAGGCAGCAGGCTTATTTGATACCAAGGCCGAAGCTCTAAAAAGAGCTATCGAATTGGCAAAAAATCAAAATGCCGAGCTAATCGTAAAAAAAGAGGATGGAACTTTTCAATATCGTAACCCATACGGCCATGACCCATTTCCACCAAGAGGATAATGAAATTCGAAATTTAAAACGCCGCGCAAAAGGCGGCTCTTTGAGTCGGGCAGAATTTTCACAAAGCCCCATTGCGCGCCGCCCGCCCCCTTTCGGGCGGCGCGAGGAGGAGTGCATGGGTGCGCCAGCGTGCGTTGCCCCCTTTCAACGCACGCTGGCGCAGGTAGGAGTCGGTTTTTCAAAAAATCTCTGGAGGCTAGCCTCCAGATGCTTTAAAATGAGTCCGAACCTCGTCATAGAGGCAGCTCCACCCAGTAAATCGCGATTTTTCGGACACGGCGGCCCACGGAAAACCCAATTCCACGGAGGCTTTTTGGCCGATGATGTGGAAGTTCGCCGCGCGGAGCGCGGAATAAAACCGAATGGTAAAATTAACAAGATACCATTCGGTTCTATAGCCAATTTTTTGTTTTTTGCCGAAGGCAAAACTTCTAAATTTCCATTGAAGAAAAGCGACAATTTTCCGTGCGAAGCACGGCTTTGCCCAAAAGCGATAACCAATTAAGCCTATGAAGTATTTTATCTATGCCAGAAAATCCACGGATGAAGATGACCGCCAAGTTCTTTCTATTGAAGGGCAAGTGACGGAGTTACGAGAATTTGCGACCAAAGAAAAACTTGAGGTGATTGATGAGTTTATAGAAAGCAAAACTGCAAAAATTCCTGGGCGACCAGTTTTTAACAAGATGATCGAGCAAATTGAACTTGGCGGTCATTCGGATAGCATAGGAATTTTAGCGTGGCATCCCGATAGGCTGGCAAGAAACAGCGTAGATGGAGGAAAAATCATTTATCTCATAGATGAAGCTAAAATAGGAACGCTAAAATTCCCTACCTTTTGGTTTGACTCAACACCTCAAGGAAAGTTCATGCTCAATATCGCTTTTGGGCAAAGTAAATATTACATTGATAATCTTTCGGAGAATATTAAACGCGGCATACGCCAAAAATTAAGACGCGGCGAACTGCCAAGTTTGGCGCCAGTCGGATATTTGAATGAACTACGACATCACACGATTGTGAAAGACCCGGATAGATGGGAAGCAGTTCGCGCGCTCTTTGAGGCGTATGCCGCGGACGAGCACACGCTTGAATCGTTGCAAAAATTGTCGCTTTCTTTGGGCTTGGTGAGCCGACGTACTAATGATGCCTTGGCACTCTCAAGAATTGAGCACTTGCTACAAAATCCATTCTATTACGGAATTGTCACCAGAAAGGGGGAAGCCTATCAGGGCTCACACGAGCCGATAATCTCAAAGCAACTTTTTGATAAGGTGCAGCGGGTAATAGAGCAGCGATCTAAGCCGCAAAAAGCAAAAGACAACAATTCTTTTGCTTTTTGCGGAATCTTTAACTGTGGAGAGTGCGGCCGTGCGATTACCGCTGAAAAGAAAATTAAAAAATCGGGCCGCACGTACATCTATTACCGCTGCACCAAAAAGAACCGCATATGCAGCCAGAAATATGTTGAAGAGCGAGAACTGGTTAAACAGCTCAATGAGCTTTTTCAAAAAGTTGCTTTGAGTGATGATTGGAAAGAAAAATTTATGAAGCAGTGGGAACAAGATTACAAAGAGGCTTCGACCGTTTCGTCCTCTTCCGCCGGTGAGATTAAAATGGAACTCAAGTCATTGGATGAAAAGCAAATGCGCCTTCTCGATGCCTACCTTGAGCAAACCATAACCAACGAGGAATATACCGAAACCAAGAAGAAAATCTTAAACCGCAAAATTGAAATCAAAGAGAATTTAAAGGAATCCGGCGGAAGAGGACTCC
>JACRIB010000020.1 GCA_016235895.1 Candidatus Peregrinibacteria bacterium
ATACTTTGTTCACCGCAAAAGAAGCGGAAATTGAAAATATTCCCATACTCGAAAAGGTCTTTCTCTGCATCCTCAAGGCAAAAAGAAACATTTTGGAAATCACGGCAATCGGACTGAAACTTGTACTCGAAATGCTCTCCTCCGACACTTCCCTGAAGTCCATTATGCGGCTGCTGCAAAAGAAAAAACTAACTTTATCCTATGGATTTTTGTAGAATGTCAGATTCTTTTAGATTGGAATAACCCAAGCTTAACCATTTCAGTTAAATACTTTGAGGCTGTTTGACGTGCTGAAAAGCCCATATTCTCCTGTAGATAGTTTATCGTCATGAAAGGTTTAGAGAATAGTAGCTGAATCAACTCGTGACTGTAGAACACGGTTTTCTTTGCAAGTACTGATTTGAATTTATTCATCAAAACTTCGATCTTTTTAATCGTTTCTACCGTGGCGTCAGCTTGTTCTTCAATAGCCTTTAGTATGAACATAATCACATCCAGGAGATCACCTTTCTCATTAGCCTTGTGCAGACAGTCATAATAGGCCTTCTTGTGTTTCATTATGAAGCCACTTAGAAATAGCACTGGTAAATCTAATCTCTTGGCCATTTTCTTTATTAAATAGAGAATGACCAGAATTCTACCAACACGGCCGTTGCCGTCAAGGAATGGATGAATTGATTCAAATTGATAGTGGAAAACAGCCGATTTTACTAACGGATCAATTCCATCATCATCTTTGTTAATAAACTGTTCAATGTTAGCTAAAAAATCCCTAATATGAGTTTCGCCATCTGGTGGAGTATAAAGAATTTCCTTAGTTAAGTCGTTCATTATCTTAATGCCCATCTTTCTAATACCCGTTTTATCCGGTTCAGCAATGGATTGAATTTTCACAAAGTCGTTTGTACTTAGGAATCCTTTCTTCTTTACCAACTCAAAGCCTGCAAAGATGGCATCGCGATAGTTCAAAACTTCTTTAGCAGGGCCTTTCTGTTTCTTTTCTTCCATTACTTCAGCCTCAAAAACTTCAAAAACCGTGGTGTTGATATTTTCGATTTGGCTACTGGCTACGGATTCACGAACAAGCAGTGGACTTACGAGCAGGATGCTATCAGGCAAACGGCTGGCTAGAGCGTTTACTTTGGCCAAAGCAATGTTCGAAAGGTTCACCTGTTTAAGGATCGTAATGTTATCGTAATTAAAGTCTGTTGGTAGCAGGGGCAACTGATTATTCGGCTTTTTCGGATCAAACATTTGAAAATTGTTCATGGTGTTTTGTTAAAAATTAGCATAACAAATTAACATTTAGAAGAGAATTTTAGTTCGGAATGCGTCCAACAAGTCACCCCAGAGAATATAAAAGGTTAAAAGCCGTTGGGCTTGTCAGCAATAAAACTTTGTACAGCGAGGCTATGTCTTCTTTTTTTTCGTCGGTGGAATAATAAGCCGCGAAAAGTTCGCGCCATCTCAAAAGCTCTCTCGTGAAAGATTTTTTCCCACTACATTCAACTGTCAAATCTATAAGTTCAAAAGCTCTTTCCATTATCTCATCCATTTCCGGTTTTGGCTGCTTTCGTTTTATCGCTTCCATAAGCCTATTTACCTCATTTGCAATCATTAAAATTTGCTGTGAGGTGTCATATGTTTTCCATTTCTCCGTGTTCAAATTTTTGTGAAGTTTTAGTTCGTACATTAAAGTAAAATTAATTTTTTGACTATGTCGGTCATTTTCCGCCTGATATTTTCATCCCTTACTTCCATACTTCTGTTGCCTTGCGCCGGTCTTATATTTATAAGTGATGTAAATTCAAGGTCGTAGGGTTTTTCAAAATATATATTTGCGCCCCATAAGTCTTTTTGTTCCGCCTCTTCCTCCAAAAGTAATTGTTCCAAATCCGCGTGCATCTCGGCATCAAGAGCCAAAATCTCTCTTTCTATATCCACTACTATTTTCACCATGGTTTCGAAAAATGTGCTGTTTTTATCCTTGATTATTGTGATTGAAATCGGATTTTTTACAATTAGCATAAAACTTTTAAATTACGCTTTATTTCTACCATGGAGCGCTTTGCTTTGCAAAATTTATCAGAAGTCGAGGATTTTGAAAATCTTGGCAAAGTTATTGGTGGGATTTCAAAATTGGTATATGATGGAAGCAAATAATTC
Organism: Candidatus Peregrinibacteria bacterium; assembly: GCA_016235895.1. Taxonomy (GTDB): domain Bacteria; phylum Patescibacteriota; class Gracilibacteria; order UBA1369; family LOWO2-01-FULL-3; genus JACRIB01. The sequence goes on from JACRIB010000020.1 coordinate 2,167, forward strand.
TTACTAATGGAAAATAAACATCTCATAGATCTAAGCGTAAAATATGGCTTGAATTCCGAGGATGTGTCAAAACTTGTCAGTGTAATGTATCAGATTGGTGTTGACGATATGGATTCCGCTGAATTTAAACGAGTAGCCGGCTATATTTGCGGAGCAAAATTGATAGAAATGCCGGTGGAAGAATTAATAGAAGAATTGAGAAGAAAGGGTATGATAAAGAGCTGATTCAGTTCAGCAGTTTGCGACCTTCCAGGCTTTCCTTGGTTTTATTCAAAATGCCGGTAACGATAAATTTAGCAAAATCATAGAGTTTTTCGTATGGCTCAGAAAGCTGATGCTGTTCAAGAAATTCACGCATAACGAAAGTAAGAAGCTGAATGATGACGGGCTTGATGGTTTCAATTTTTTCGTATTGAGTTTCTTCAAAATCCCATTCCTTGGGCAATTCATGCATTTCTATATCGTAAGAGTTTTTTAGCAATTTTTGGGGTGCTTCCTCGGCCTGAAAAAGCAAATTTTTGATCCAGGTATCGAGTTCAATTTTAATTTTTAGCGGAAGAGTGTCATCTTTTTCATTAAAAAATATCAGAGTGCGAGAAGAACTTTGCTCGTTCATTCCGCTACGCAACAGATTGAAATGGCCGATTTCCTGAATAATTTCGGCGTTACTCAAAACTATAACGGCTAAAATAAAATTAGCGGGAATGTTTTGCTCCAGGACGCGGCTGATCAGTAGAACAAGCTCTTTTTTATCACTGGTTTTTACAAACTTCAAAAGAAATTTGAGTAGTTCTTCCTCTTTTTTCTTTTGCTTTCCCTCCTCTTTTTTTATGGCTGCAATCTGGGCGGCGGCGGCGGCCATTTTCTCCTTTAGTGCTTCCAGGGCCGCTTCAGACATCCCCTCTCCTTGATCGAAACCAATAAATTGTTCTAAGGACATGGCAAAATACTATGCTGCTGTACGGATATTGACGACGCGGTCTCTGAAAACACGTCCATCGAATTTTTTCATGGCTTTCTGGGTAAATTCAACTTTACCGTTAACCAGGGAATAAATGGTGTGATCTCTGCCCATGCCGGCGTTCTGGCCGGGAAAATATTTGGTACCTCTTTGACGGATTATAATTCCACCTGCTCTGACAACTTGACCACCATAGACCTTCACTCCCAGTCTTTTGGCTTGCGAGTCGCGTCCGTTTTGCGTGGAACCGGCGGCTTTTTTATGAGACATAAATTTAGGTTATTGCCAAGTGATTTTAAGAGAAAGTTTCTATTAATGCAAGCCTTTTTAGCTTAAATATACATCTTTGCGATGTTTAATCCTTAAAATCATAAGAATTTGTAAGTGTCCGTTGCTATCAAGTTTAAAAATGGCTCTATAATCACCTATTCTAAAGCGGTACCTTCCAATCCCAAGATTTTTGAGAGCTTTGGCAAAAGCCAAAGGGTTTTTCTGCTGACTGAAAAATAATATTTTACCGATGATCCTTTGAGCAATTTGCAGATCCATTTTTTTCAGGTCAACCTTGGCGCTTTCAGCGTAAATTACTTGGTGCATAGATTTAGATTAACCCGAATTCTTTCATTATTTCTTCCTGAGAATAAAACTTGCCCTCCTTAATTTCCGTTTCAGCTTTATTCAGTTCTCGGCTCAATTTTTCTACGGCAAAATCCACTTCGTTGATAGGAAAAACTTCCAAAACGGGGATGTTTTTCTTCAAAATAATGTAGCGAACCTGCTGTTTTTGAGCCTTTTTGGTGTAGGTGGCCATATTCTGACGAAATTCTTTGATGCCAATAAATTTTGTAGTCATACCTTAAGTGTACACTATAAAATTCAAATATCAAGAGAAAAATATTTTTCCGGGCCGGTTGAATTGTTTTCAGACCAGTTTTGTGCTATAGTAATCGGATATTGTCGAACATGCCTGCCGGCAGGCCCAAAAATAAAAAAATGAGCATAAAATTGCGTAAATATCTGATGATTGTAGCGGTAGTAAGCCTAATTCTGGCGAATACGGCGCTGGGTTATGCCGATTCTACGGATAAGAATACCCAATTTCTTGATAAAGTGAAACAGCAGTTGGATTTGAATAAAACCGATTATAGTCAGCTTTTGAACAATATTTCCGACACCAAGCTGCGTCTGGATCAGGTGTCGGAGGAAAAGGTCACTTTACAGGAGCAGTTACAGAATGTTGACGCAAGAGTTTCGGCCCTTACGAAGGAGCTTTTGAGCGTTACCAAAAATGTGCTGGAAAAGGAAAATGAAATTACGCTTTTGTACGAAGACATCGATACAAATCAGGTCGCCATGGATTATCAGAAGCAGCAATTGGGCGATTACATAAAAACCATTTATCAGGAGGACAATGCCATGCTTGCCCATGGCAGCGATGGCTCCGTGGATGCTATTAAATTGCTACTTACCGATGGCAGCGTGGGCGAAAACATGCGCCAAATGGATTATTTCAGAATACTCGATGAAGCGGGACAACAAATGGTGGGGAAATTGGATGATTTAGGCAAGACTTTGAATCTGGAAAAAGAAGATTTGGAGAAAAAGAGGCTAAAATTGGCTGATTTACAGGATCAATTGTCCAAACAAAAACAGGAATTGGATTTGGAAAAAAAGTCCAAGGAAGATTTACTGCGAATCACCATGGGACAGGAAGAAGTTTTCAAAAAACTTTTGGAACAAACGATTCAGCAACAGGATGAGATGGTGCAGGATATTAAGAATTTAAGCAATGCGCTGGAGTTCTTGAAAGACAAAATGGCTCTGGAAGGGGCAAATTTTGATATTTCAAAATATAAATCTATTCTGGATTTGCGGACCCGGGCTTTGTATGAGTTCCAAATGAGTAATTTGGGCAACAAAGGTGGTCAATTCAACTGGCCGGTCAGTCCGGAGCGTGGCATTAGCGCTTATTTCCATGATGCGAGATATGTGGGAGTATTCGGAGTGCAGCATAACGCCATCGATATTCCGGAATATCAGGGTACACCGGTGAGGGCGGCGGCTGACGGCGTGGTATATGTGGCACGTGATAACGGCTACGGCTACAGCTATATTATTCTTTCACATGCGGGAGGATTCATGACGGTTTATGGACATGTCAACAGTATTTTGGTAACTGCGGGGCAGAAAGTGACTCAAGGCTCGATCGTCGCTCTTAGCGGAGGTATGCCGGGAACGCCTGGCGCGGGATATATGACCACTGGTCCGCATTTGCATTTTGAAGTTCAGTTAAACGGCAAATATATCGATCCACTGTTCTATCTACCGCTGACGGTATTTGGTAAAGAGCAGATTGAGGTGATGGATCAGGTGTATCAGGATTTGTGGAATAATCAGATTTTGAAGGCGGCTGTGAGTGATTCCGTGGTGTCGAGATAGTTTTTGCTAAAGATTTTTGCTAAAGATTTTTGGATGAGATAGAATTATGGGCATGAGGATTATTAGGATTCTGAAAAAACAATATCCTGACGCGACGATCGCTTTGCATTACGGCGATCTTTTTCAGCTTTTGGTGGCGGTGATTTTGTCGGCGCAGTGTACGGACGAGCGCGTGAACAAGGTCACTCCGGCTTTGTTTAAGCGATTTTCGAGGGTGCGGGATTTTGCTGAATGTAAAATTGATGAACTGGAAAAAATGATTTATTCCACCGGTTTTTACAAAAATAAGGCGAAAAATATTAAGGGCGCGGCGATTAAAATTATGCAGGATTTTGACGGGAAAGTGCCGGGAACAATGACTGAATTATTGACTTTGCCGGGGGTGGCGCGAAAGACGGCGAATGTAATATTAAGCGCCGGTTTTGGGAGTAATGAAGGGATTGTGGTGGACACGCACGTGGCGAGAATTTGCGGACTTTTGGGCTTGGTTCCAAAAAAAATGAGTGAGGCAAAAAATGCGGTAAAAATTGAGCGGATTTTGATGAAAATTGTACCGCGAAGAGACTGGGGAATTTTTTCGTATTTGATGATCAATCACGGCCGGAAAATTTGTGTAGCCAGAAGGCCGAAGTGTGAAATTTGCCCATTGAATGGGATTTGTCCGAGCGCGAAAGTGTGAAGTGTTGTCACATGATGTACAACACTTTTTTTGCTATTTTTGCTTGAAATCCAAACAGTCTTTTTGCTAATATGTAAGCATCACGGGCGCTATAAGTATAGCTTTCCGAGTGTCGCAGAAAAACCCTTTTACTTGTAGAAGGGTTTTTCTGTGTCACTATTAATCTGTCTGGTGTGAGCAAGGGGCTGTAGCTTAATTGGTAAAGCGTCCGTGGTCGACACTCGGAAGTTGCCGGTTCGAGGACGGTCAGCTCCACCAGACTTGGTGGATTTATGTTAAGGCGATCAATACCGCTTTTATTTCCCTTGTCAGCATGCAAATTGTGCAGGATGTCCACCAAGTGAAGACTTGAGCCGGTTTTTTGCCGAGTTCTTTTTCGAGGTCAGCGAAGTCATTTCTTATCTTCATCCAAGGGCTGCGGGAGACTTTGGTGTAAACTTCTTTGCCTTCGAGACTGTAAACGTCAGGGTCGTTGGCGTTGGTGTTGGCGCCGGTTACTTCCACGAATACATTACCCAAAAACATGGCACTATCGTCCATAACCATGCCGTTTTCGACCACCTTATAGCCTTTGGCGATGGCGGCTTTTTGCGCACGGAAGACGTCGATTACAAAAGAAAATGGATAGTAAAAAAGACGAGGGGAAAAAGCTTTATAAAAAGTTTTATTGATAGTGGTTTTCTTTTTATCCCAATCGGCGGCGTTGACTACCGGACATTTGCAAAGTTTTGGAACCGGAATGGCTGAAGCCACGGACTTGGCCATAGAGGCGGCGGCGGTGGCTGTAGATGAAGCGGCTTGAGCTGCTTGAGCGGCGGGAGTTGGCGCAGCGGCTGGTTGAGGTGCAGCAGGAACGGGCGCAGTGGCGACCGGCGGCGGAGTGGGTGTTGGTGCGGGTGCAGGAGCAGGTGCGGAATTTGTTTGAGGAGAATTTTGGTCTGGTGTCATGTTGAAGTTTTATTGCTACTGTTTTTCATATTAACCTATTATGCTGAAATTACAAAATATTTACCTGTTTTTATTTTTCTTTGATTGATAAGCTCGCTTCACTCAGAACTAGCAGAGCTAGATTCTTCGTTTGCTGCGCCCTCGGACTTTGTCCTCAGTATTGACTAAAAACCTGTGGGTTGATAAATTTAGCCAGAAAAAAATCTTACCCTGGGGCGTCGCCAAGCGGTAAGGCAGCGCCCTTTGGAGGCGCCATTCCGGGGTTCGAATCCCTGCGCCCCAGCCATTCAGGTTCAAATCAATTCCAGTTTTTGCTCACGAGTTAGACATTTCAGGCGGTATTCTCTTTGTTTGGCTGCTCTCAT
>JACRIB010000093.1 GCA_016235895.1 Candidatus Peregrinibacteria bacterium
CTCATGGCAAAAAACCGCTAAAACCCCCAAAAAATCAACAAAAAAGAGCTCACTATGGGCTCAAAAAAACCTGGAAATCAAAAAAATCTCAAAAAATCACCACGCCGACGCAGATACGCTGTTTTTCAGCATGTCCTTAAAGGTAAAATAATTATAATTTATGGCCCCAGAAGAGTCGGTAAGACTACTATAGCCAAGGAAATTTTGAGCAAGTATGGTAATCCGGATGGGTATTTTAATTGTGAAGAGCCGGATCTCAATCGTGCTTTAACCAATAAAACTTCAACTGAGTTAAAAAAAATCATTGGTGAGCGTAAACTGGTGGTGCTGGACGAGGCACAGAAGGTGAAAAATATTGGCCTGACGCTTAAGCTTTTGGTTGATAATTTCCCGGAGATTCAGGTAATTGCAACAGGATCTTCCAGTTTTGATCTGGCAAATGAAACTGCCGAACCGCTTACGGGAAGGACTTTTGAGTTTAAACTTTTCCCCTTTTCCTTAAATGAACTTAATCAAAAATACAGTCAACTGGAGATGGGTAGGCTGCTGGAAACATTGTTAAGATTCGGCACTTATCCTGAAGTTGTTCAAGCTGATTCGGGTTTTGTCGGTGAGTTGATTTCCGATATGACCAGAAATTATTTATACAAGGACATTTTAGAATTTGAACGACTTAAAAATCCGGATTTAATTCTAAAACTATTACAGGCTCTGGCTTTGCAGTTAGGATCGGGGGTTGCCTATACCGAGCTGGCGAACTTGCTTGGTGTCGATAAGGTTACAATAGAAAGATATATTCAAATATTGGAAAAAGCTTTTGTGATTTTTCGATTAACTCCGCTTAGCAGAAATTTGCGTAAAGAATTAACGAAGACACGCAAGATTTATTTTTGCGATTTGGGTGTCCGTAACAGCTTGATTAATAATTTTAACGAGATGAATTTACGTACCGACGTTGGAGCAATTTGGGAAAATTTTTGTATTCTGGAAAGACTGAAACTGAATTCGGCAAAAAAACTGCTTCCTAATGTTTATTTTTGGCGGACCTATGATCGGAAAGAGATTGATTATCTCGAAGAAGAAGGTGGTAAATTTAAAGTTTTTGAATTCAAATGGAAAAAAAACAAATATAAGTTTCCCAAAGAGTTTGTTGAAAATTATCCGGGCTCCGAGTTTAAATTTATCAATAGGGATAATTTTTGGGAGTTACTTTAGTTTATATCGATAAAATATGATATTTTGACTTCCGGGGCGAAAGCTGCAAGAAAAAAACTTAGAATATCACTATATGCTAAAAATTAAAATAGTTTACGGGTCGGTTGGGGGGAATACCGAGCTGGTCTGCGAGAAAGTACAGGAAGTTTTGGAAAAAGCCGGAAATTCGGTTGAACTACTCGAAGCGAGGCTGGCTGACGCGGCGTATGCCGCGGACGCGGATTTGTTGATTTTGGCTTGTCCCACATATGGAATCGGGGAATTGGAACATTTTTTCGAAGTTTTTTTGGGGAAATTGGCAGTGGTGGACTTGAAAGGTAAAAAATGCGCAATCATTGGACTTGGAGACCCAAAATATGATAAAGATTATCATCTGGAGTCGGCGAAGATCATTATGGAATTTCTGCAGAAGAAAGAGGCAAAAATTCTGTACATGCCGCTGCGCATCTCCAAAAATCCGCTAACTTTAATTCCCACCGGATTTGTGGACAAATGGGCGGAGAAAATCAATGAACAATTAAGCAAATGACTAGGTTTTCAATAAAAATCGCGGGGGCCAGCGGCGGAGGGTTGCTAAGCATGGGCGACATTATTTTGAAAGCTCTGAAAAATATGGGCTTTTATCTGGTGGCCGAGCGCGAATATCCTTCCGTGATTAAAGGCGGGCATGCCTGTTTTAATGTTACGGCAAGCGAGGAGCCGATTTATGCGCTGCGCGAGGAGGTGGATTTGATGATGGCGATTGATTCTTTCAGTTTGAAAATATATATCGATTCCTTGAAAAATGGTGGGATTTTGGTACACGGACAGGAGAGGGTAATTGAAGGAAAAGAGGCTATAGAAAAGGCTAAAGCCAAGGGCGTGAAAGAAGTGCATTTGCCGATTCGTACCGTGGCTCTGGAAAGTGGTGGAAATGTACTGATGAGCAACGTGGTGCTTTTGGGAATGATGTGGAAAGCGCTGGGCCTGGATTACAAATATATTGAGGCGGAAGTGACGGAAAGATTTAAAAATAAGCCAAAATTACTGGAGGCTGACTTGAAATGTCTGAAAGCGGGATATGACCGGACGGAAAAAATTATGGATATAAAGATGCCGGGGAAAGTGCCCGAGACTATTTTGATGGAGGGGAATAAGGCCATCGCGCTTGGCGCGGTGCATGCTGGCTGCCGCGCTTATTTTGCCTATCCGATGAGTCCGGCGAGCACGATTCTGACGCATATGGCGAATTTCGCGGCGAAGACCGGTATTTTAGTGAAGCAGGTGGAGGATGAAATCAGCGTGGCGAGCATGACTTTGGGGGCGATGCACATGGGAACGAGAGCTTTTTGCGCGACTTCCGGTGGCGGGTTTGATCTGATGACGGAGACGGTTTCTTTGTCGGGAATGATCGAATGTCCGCTGGTGATTGTAGTGGCGCAGAGACCGGGGCCGGCGACAGGAATGCCGACATGGACTTGTCAGGCGGATTTGGACTTGGCGATTTATGCAGCACACGGAGAATTCACTCGTCTCGTGTTGGCCGCGGGTGATCCTTCCGACGCTTTTGATTTAACGCAGCACGCTTTCAATTACGCCGAGAAATTTCAAATTCCTGTTGTGCTTTTGACGGAAAAGGGGATCGCGGAAACGCATTGGACAATTCCGATGTTCGAGCAGGGAAAAATTCCGATTGAAAGAGGATTGGTGGAAGGGGAAGAATTGAAAAAACTAGTAAACGAGGATCGCTATAGAATTACGGGAAATGGCGTATCCAAGCGCTGGGTGCCGGGCGCGAGCGACGCTTATTATTTTGCAAATAGCGATGAGCACTTGGAGGACGGTTCTTTGACGGAGGATGCCGAGCCGTCGCGAAAAATGATTGAAAAAAGAATGCGTAAAATGCAAACTTTGGAGGAGGCTTTACCGGAGCCGGAGATTTATGGAGACAGCGGCGGAGCGGCGGATATTTCTTTTGTCGGCTGGGGCAGTTCCAAAAACGTGATGCGCGATATTATTGAGCAGTATGCGGAAAAAAATGTGAAGGTAAATTATTTACATTTCAGTTTTTTGTTTCCTTTGAAGACCGAAGTTTTGAAAAAATTCTTCAAAGAAAATAACAATGTAAATTTAATTGAAGGAAATTACCAGGGGCAATTGGGAAATTTGATCGAGGCGAAAACGGGTTTGAAATTTAAGGGTCGTCTGCTTAAATATAATGGCCGCCCGTTCTATTTGAATGATTTGGAAAAATTTATTGATGCCAATTTATGACCAAAAAAATGGACAAAAAAACGCGGGACGAGCTGATCGCGAAAGCGGATAAATTGCTCAAATACGAGACAGGGAAAGTGATTACCTGGTGCGGTAATTGCGGCAACTACGGCATTCAAAACGCTTTCATGAGAGCGCTGGTTTTGGAAGGATTGGAGCGCAAAGATTTTGCTTTGTTTTTTGATATCGGTTGTTCCGGAAATGGCGCGGATAAATTCGAGGCGAATACTTTGCACGGATTGCACGGCCGTACTATCAGCACGGCGGCGGGCGCGGCTTTGGCCAACGACAAAATGAAAGTGATAGCTTTTGCCGGCGACGGCGCGACTTTTAGCGAGGGCGTGAATCATCTGGTACATGGCGTGCGCAACAATTTTCCGCTGGTTTTTGTTCATCATAATAATGAAAATTATGGCTTAACGATAGGTCAGGCTTCGGCCACAACACGCTGCGGTGTAAAAATGAACGGCACGCCGGATGGCGTAGTGGTGGAACCGATCAACCCCTTGCAATTTGTTTTGAGTTTGGATCCGACTTTTGTGGCGCGCGGATTTTCTGGTGACGTGGATCACCTGACGGAATTATTTCGTTTGGCTTTGCGTCACAAGGGCTTTGCTTATCTGGAAATTTTGCAATCGTGTCCCACTTACAATCGCACGACGCCGGAAGACTGGTATGCTTCGCGGGTGAAATACGTGGAAGATTTGAAGGATTATGATTGTCATGACATTTGGGCGGCGAGAAAATTGGTGCAGGATATGGATAAGGAAATTTATTTAGGTTTGATATATGAAAATAATGGGCGGAAGGATTTTTTGAGTTTGCAGAAGAGTAGGGAGGGCAGGGAGACCAGTCTGGTGGAGGAAGTGAGGCGTTATGACGTGAGAGCTTTAATTTAGAGACTTGTAGAGAAGGAGAGAGAAGCTGTATGGAATTAAAATGTTTTTGCGTTCCTCTTCAGGCCGCGGCGTTTTGCGCGCATGAGGGGCGAGCCGGCGAAGGCGCGGAGGAAAGCGGTGTCCGACGTGGGAAGTTTTTTGAGAGAAAGGGAATTGTCGGCAATGGGAGTTAATAGGCCGTCGAGATTTGTTTGAGGCTTTACCTGGTTGACAAGTGTGGTATTGGCGTCCTGCCTGACTCCCGGGAGCGAATTTAATTTGGCCAATTTTCCAATTCTAGAGCGCTGACGTGCTCTGTTATGCGGACAAACTTCCTGACAAATGTCGCAGCCAAAAAGACGTTTGTTTTTTTTGATTATTTTGGCAAGTTTTGGAGGAATTTTTTTGCGATTTTCGATGGTGAGATAGGAGATGCAGAGCCGTGAATCTACCACTCCGGGAGCGATAATGGCGCCGGTGGGGCAAGCTGCCATACATTTGTTGCAGTTGCCGCAGACGTTGAAGGGTTTTTCGGCGGGGTCGCGCCAGCGATCAAAAAGTGTCACCGGGTGGGCGGTTGATGCCGGTGATACTTTTTTAAAATTCAAATCCAGCGTCGTAATAATTTCACTCAAGAAAATCCAGGAGCCGAATTCTTTGCTGATCACGCAGCCGTTTTTGCCGATGCGCCCGATGCCGGCTTGCTCGGCGAGGGCGCGTTCGAGGATTGGCCCGGTGTCCACGTAGGACTTGGTGAGTTGGCCAGGCCGAGCAATGTGGCCGCCCCGGGGCGGGGAGTCCGACACAAAATGGCTTTCTGGTGCTGTTGTTTTACCACGAAAGTCTGCGCGCGCAGACTTTGCGGAGAGATAGGTGAGATATTTGTCTTGTGATTTTGTGTGCACATTGTGCGTACAGTTTTGTAAAAAATGGGCTGCGCCCATGATAAATTTCTCCACCTGTTTCAACTTTTTTCCAATCACTTTGTGATAGTCGCGACCGTAGGCGTAGCGGGCAATGCGACCATGGCCACGTGGTAGGGCGGGCTGCTCATGAAAATAATTTAATCCAAAAACAATTACGGTTTTCGCGCCGGGAAGAATTTTCGTGAGGTCGCGGCGCTGTTCGATTTTGCGCATGTATTCCATGGTACCTTCGCGCCCTTCCGCAAGCCATTCTTCAAAAGCCTTCAGATATTTTTTTTCAATTTTTGCCGGCGAAAATCCAACCAAGTCAAAACCAATCGACTTGGCAAAATTAGTGATTTTTTGGCGGAGATCAAATTTTTGCCGATCAGAAATTTGGCGTGAATTTTTCAAGCTGCTCAATGGTAGCAAAATTTCGGAATGAAGGCACGAAAGTATCGTCGAGTTTCATATGACTTGGCAACCTTGTGGCCATTCCCGCAATTCGTTTTTAATCATGTCTCTTCCCAAGATGAAAAAAATTTATTAAGATCTACTCCTTTATCATCACACGTGCTTTACATTCCCGAAGAATTGAAAATCGAGTTTCAAAAGGCGAAAAGAGCGCTGCTGCAAGCGCAGAAAATTTGCATTATTTCACATAGAAGTCCCGATGGTGACGCGGTGGGCAGTAATCTCGCTTTGCGACTTCCGCTGGAAGTTTTGGGAAAAGAAGTTGTCAGCGCGTCGGTGGATCCCGTTCCGGACAACAGTATGTTTTTAAAAAAGGCCGATACTTTCGTGCAGAACTTTAATTATGCGGATTTCGATTTGATTGTCAGCGTGGATTGTGGAGCTTTGAAACTCGTGGCGTTTCACGAAAAAAAACCGGAGCTGATTTCCGGCGAAAAACCATTCGTAAATTTCGATCATCATGTTTCCAATAATAATTTTGGCACGATAAATCCCGTGGACACAAGCGCTTGTTCGACCTGCATGATTATTTATAAATTTCTGAAATTTTGCGAATGGCCGATTACAATCGAGGTGGCGACATGCTTACTACATGGCATTTATTTTGATACCGGCGGTTTGGTTCACAGCAATACCAGCGCGGAGGTGATGAAGGTTTGCAGCGAATTGGTGGCGCGCGGGGCAAATTTGAAACGCGTGGCGAAAGAACTTTTTCACACTACGCCGGTGAATCGTCTGCGACTGTGGGGCAAAATCCTGGAAAGGGCTTATATCAACGAGGAAGGGGTGACGGTGTCGGCGGTGAATCAGCAGGATTATGAAGCCAGCGGGACAAATTCTCAGGATAAGGGCGGAGCGATTGATTATTTGAACGCGGTGCCGGGCAGCAAATATTGCGTGTTACTTAGTGAGGATGAAAAGGGCTTAGTGAAGGGCTCTCTTCGCACTCAAAGAAATGATATAAATTTGTCGGATGTTGCCGGAAAATGGGGTGGTGGTGGTCATCCAAAGGCCAGCGGGTTCGGCATGCCGGGAAAATTACAACCGATAATGAGCTGGAAAATTTTGCCGGAAGGTGAAGGGGAAGCCCACGGCACGGACTTGACATTTTAAGTAAAATGTTTAGAATGGCCTCCACTCAATTATTTTAATTTAATCATGGAAAGTTTTGGAGCAAAGGTTAGGAGTCTGTTGCCGGTAGTGGCGATGCTGGGGGCGGCGCTTGGCGCGGGAGGTTGTGCCAGCGAAAGGCCGGAGTCCGCAGACGAAAGGATGGTTGCAGCATTGATGGCTTTGGATAAACAAACAGGCGATTTGGTTGCCGAGATTGAGGCTGCGGCAAAAAAGGCCTCAGAGACCGGTAAAGTTTTCCAAGAAAGTGGCAGTAATAGTGAACAAGTAATTTTTGTTGATGGTGCAGATGCTTTTGGTTGTGTTGATGTTGGAAGTAGCGGAGCAATGTGTGAAAGGGCTCCGTTTGTTTTTTCGCCGACAACTCCAAATACTGTTTCCCTGAATAGAAAAGATGGCGCGTTAGTGTATGCCGGCGATGGCGATTTCGCCGTACAGGTAGTGGATAATGGATCAACAGGGGCGCAAAGTGTTACGTCAATGTTTCTAGGTGAAAAAAATTGTGGGATTAGCAGGTCCGACAATGGACATTCTGCTACCGAGAGTACCAAGAGTTTGGAAATAGTAAAAAAATGCGCTGCCCTGCGTGATGTTTTGCGCGCAAGAATGAAAAAAATAGTGGCGTTTGCGGTTTCTTTGAAGAGTCACTAATTCTCATATGCAAGGAATAGAAGCACCATCAAGACTCGTGGTAGGAAGATTTTTTAGACTGACGTCTGATGCGGGAGACGTGCCGTTTGACGCTGCCCTTCATGACTGGCAGTTTCAATGCGTGGAGGAGGAAGGGCCGGCGCAAGATCATTCTCTGGTTGAATGTTATCAGGCTATCGAGGATGCTTTGTTGAATAATGACATGGAGCTTTTAAGGGCTGATGCGGAAATTTTGGATTTGAAGATTTGCCAGATTCAACATGGGATCCAGCAGGGTATTTTCAAAATTGACTGTAGGGCTGGAACTGATGACGGCCGTGAAGATACTTTTTCATTTATTGTAGGCATTTCCAGGCGCGAAGTGTTCAATGACTTTGTAAAAAGCGATCATGAACACATCGTTCTTTTGCGCGAAAGAGAAGCCGCGGCTTGCGGAGAAGCCACTTTCCCGCGACATTACGGAGACGCGCAAAATGGTAAATTTTATCTGTATTTGGCGGAATTTTTGGAAGGTTATAGTGAAGTAAATTTGCTTTGGGGTGGGCCGGATTTTTTTGGAGAACGGCCGAGAACCATTGTTTTAAATCACCTTAATCAGGGTAAATCAAAAGAGTATCTGGATGAGGCTGATTCACGGGAAGTGCTGGCGGCGATAGCCAGGCATATGCTGATTACAGCCATTAAGTGCGACTTGATTTTAACGCCGGCTTTTAGGGGTGGGGATTATTTGTACTCGCCGGAGAAAAAAGCTTTGATGTTTACCTGTTTTCGCGACGCGGCTTTTAGTCCGCAGGGAAGCGGTTTTTGGCCAATGATGAGACAAAAAATGAAGTTGGAGGCGACAGATGGATTTGAGCTTTCTCCCGAGGCCGAAGCCGTTGCCTATCAGTTTTTGCAGTTACTCTTTTGGAGGGAAGACAATCTGGAGACCGCGGGTTCTCAATACCCAAAAGGATTAAATTTTGTTTTTTCGGTTACTGATTTTATTACCGGAGATATTTTGAAAGAATTGCCATTAAGCGCCGCTCAATGGATGCAAGTTTTGGGCATATTGGATTGTTGGCATAAGGAGTTGCTGAAGGCGAACATTGAACATTATGAACTGGAAAAACGACTTAGAGATTTATTGCAGATATTGGGGGGTCGATTAAGGTCTTTGGCGAATTCCGTGCAACCTGCTTGACCTTGATGGTTTTCTTCTTTAAAATAGTTTAAGATGAAACGCACTAAAAAAAGTGGGGCCTTTCTAAAAAAGAGGGCTTTGGTTTTTCCTAAAAAAGTTTTGGTGTTGGGAAGTGGCGCTTTGAAAATCGGCGAGGCGGGGGAATTCGATTATTCCGGTTCTCAAGCTATAAAAGCGCTGAAGGAAGAGGGTATTCAGACGGTTTTGGTGAATCCAAATATTGCGACGATTCAAACTTCCAAAGGTCTCGCTGATAAAATTTATTTTTTGCCGGTGAATGATTATTTTGTGGAAAAAGTGATTGCCCAGGAGAGACCGGATGGCATTTTTTTGGCTTTTGGTGGCCAAACGGCTCTTAATTGCGGCGTGAAATTATATGAAAAAGGGATTTTTAGAAAATATGACGTGAAGGTTTTAGGAACATCGGTGGACGCAATTCAAAAAACGGAGGATCGGGATTTATTTAACAAGGAACTCTCAAAAATCGGTGTGAAAATGCCGAAAAGTATCGCCTGCAATGACAAAAAATCGGCGATGAAGGCGGCGCAAATTATTGGCTTTCCGCTAATGATAAGAGGGGCTTTTGCGCTCGGCGGAAAGGGCAGCGGTTTTGCTTACAATGATGGGCAATTGGAAGAGATGTTGGACACGGCTTTTGCTTACAGTCCGCAGGTTTTGGTGGAGGAAAATTTGAAAGGCTGGAAGGAAGTGGAGTATGAAGTGGTGCGCGATCGCGCGGACAATTGCATCACGGTTTGCAATATGGAAAATTTCGATCCGCTGGGAATCCACACGGGAGAATCCATTGTGGTAGCGCCTTCCCAGACTTTGACGAATAGCGAATATCACAAATTGCGCGAGCTGGCGATAAAAGTTATCAGACATTTGGGGGTGGTGGGCGAGTGCAATATTCAATACGCGCTGGATCCGGGATCGGAGGATTATCGGGTGATTGAAGTGAATGCTCGTTTGAGTAGGTCTTCGGCTTTGGCTTCGAAAGCGACTGGCTATCCGCTGGCTCACATAGCGGCAAAACTGGCTTTAGGTTACACCTTGCCTGAGTTAAAAAATGCCGTGACTAAAACGACGACGGCGTGTTTTGAACCGTCGTTGGATTATTTGGCTTTGAAAATTCCACGCTGGGATCTGAATAAATTTAGAATGGTTTCGAAAGAAATTACCAGCGAAATGAAGTCTGTCGGTGAAATTATGGCGCTTGGCAGGAGCTTCGAAGAAGTGGTGCAAAAGGGCTTGAGAATGCTACAAGTGGGCCTGCATGGATTGATCGCAAACGAAGATGTGAAAATCGAAAGTCACGAAATTGAGCAGGATATTATTCACCCGACGCCGAAAAGAATTTTGGTGATCGCCGAGGCTCTACGCAAAGGCTGGACGGTGGAAAAAATTGCCAAACTTTCGGGAATTGATAAATGGTTTTTGGATAAATTGAAAAATATTGTGGCGACGGGTGAAAGCCTGAAGAAAGCTAGGGAATTGGATGCTGAAACGATGCGAGAGGCCAAGAAAACAGGTTTTTCGGATAAACAATTGGGCTTTATGCGTGGCGTCGGCGAGCTCGAGGTACGGGCTTTGCGTAAAAAATTGGGCGTACTACCGGCTTTGAAACAAATCGACACGATGGCGGCGGAATATCCGGCAAATACGAATTATTTGTACGCCACTTATCATGGCGAAAAAAATGATGTAGTGGCAGGGAAGAAGAAAAAAGTGATTGTTTTGGGAAGTGGCGCTTACTGCATCGGCTCGAGCGTAGAATTCGATTGGTGCTGCGTGAACGCGGCTCAGACTGCGGGGAAAGAGGGTTACGAAAAAATCATGATCAACTACAACCCGGAGACGGTTTCGACGGATTACGACATGTGTGACAAATTATATTTTGACGAACTTTCGTTGGAGAGAGTGTTGGATATTTATGAGTTTGAAATGGGCGAAGCCCATGAAAATCGAAGGCAAGGAACTGGAGCAAATGTAAAGCTGGTTAAAAAAGGCGATAATTCCGTCATCGGCGTCGTAGTTTCTACCGGTGGCCAAGTTGCCAATAATCTTGCACTAAAATTGTACAAAGTCGGCGTGCCAATTCTTGGCACTGATCCAAAAAATATTGATCGCGCCGAGGATCGTCATAAATTTTCGGAGATGCTGGATAAACTCGGCGTGGATCAGCCAAAATGGAAGGAATTGGCAAACTTAAAAGAGGTTTATAAATTTGCGGAAGACGCGGGCTATCCGGTGTTGGTGCGACCTTCATATGTGCTTTCTGGCGCGGCGATGAGTGTGGCGTATGACGAGCACGCGCTGGAAACGTTTCTAAGCAAAGCGGTGAAAATTTCGCGGGAGGCTCCGGTGGTTGTTTCGAAATTTGAGACCGGGGCAAAGGAAATCGAGATCGATGCCGTGGCTTACCAAGGCCGTGTAGTGGTTTATGCAATCTCCGAACATATTGAAAATGCCGGCGTGCACAGTGGCGATGCTACTATTGTTTTGCCGCCGCAAAAATTGTACATAGAAACCATTCGTCGAATAAAAATTATCGCGAAACAAATCGCGCGCGAATTAAATATTAGCGGTCCGTTCAACATTCAGTTTTTGGCTAAGAGAAACCGTGTTATGGTGATCGAGTGCAATCTCCGCGCGAGTCGCAGTTTTCCATTTGCTTCGAAAGTGACGGGTTATAATTTTATTGAAATTGCAATGGAGGCGATGCTGGCGACGACTACCGGAAAGATGACAAAAAATGGCGCAAAATTATTAAATTATCGCGATTATAAAACTCTAGATTTGGATCATGTGGCCGTGAAGGCGCCGCAGTTTAGCTTCCCTCGTTTGAAAGGCGCCGATCCGGTACTGGGTGTGGAAATGGCTTCCACCGGTGAAGTGGCGTGTTTCGGTGAAGATTTGAATGAAGCTTTGTTGAAATCAATGATCAGCGTGGGCTTCGAATTACCGAAAAAAGGAATTTTATTCAGCGTGGGCGGCGTGGAAGCGAAGGCGGATATTTTGCCGGCGGCGCAAAAGTTCGAGAAGATGGGCTTCAAAATTTATGGCAGCAAAGGAACGGCAGAATTTTTTAACAAAAATGGGCTTAAAGCTCATGAGCTTGAGAAAATTTCCACCCATCAGCAGCCAAATATTCTTAATGCAATGATGGCGCACGACGTGGATCTCATTGTAAATATTCCAAAAAATTATACGCGCAGCATGGTCACCGACGGCTATTCGATTAGACGCAAATCGGTGGATCTAAATATTCCATTGATCACGAACGTCCAGGTCGCAAAAATCATGGCCGACGCGCTGGAAATGTATAAACTGGATGATCTTAAAATAAAAGACGTGGATGGGTATTTTAGGTA
>JACRIB010000094.1 GCA_016235895.1 Candidatus Peregrinibacteria bacterium
CCCCACGTGGCTTCAAGTTGCCAGTTGACCATCTGCTAGTTTTATGCTATAATATTCAAAAGGCTCACCGAGCCTTTGCGAGCACACGGCGCGAGCGCGCAACGAGCGAAGTAAGCCTATAAAAAAATATGCCTCAAATAGTGCAAATCATCGGTTCCATCCTCCTGGCTTTAATCCCCGCGGCAATCTGGGGCCATATTTTCTATTACAAAAGTCCAGAAAAACGCTCATTTGCCGCCCTCACTTTTATAATGGGCGCACTGGCCGTTTTCCCCATTCTGATCTACAAATTCAGCTGGCAATTTTTCCCCTGGATGAACGCTTTCAAAGTGGCTAATAACTACAAGGATGATATTATTGGTTTTTCAAATGCCATAGTTTTGCCTCTGAGTATTATCATAACCTTCATGATTGTCGGCATCATTGAAGAAAACATGAAATTTTTCTCCGTCAAAATCGTCGACGATGACGAGATCAAAAACATTGACGATTCCATCGAATTTTTCATCATCGCCGCCCTCGGTTTTGCCTTCACCGAGAACATTCTTTATTTCTATAATATTTGGGACTCCCAGCCGGATAAATTATTGCTCTCCTTTCTGTTTCGCTCCTGTTTTTCTACTTTTGCTCACCTGCTTTTTTCGGGATTGCTCGGCTATTATTACGGCATTGCCCATTTTGCCGGCCCGGTTCTGCAGGAAGAAATTCGCTCCAAAAACAGCTTTTGGGCCAAAATCCCCCGCAAGTTACTTTTTTTCCGCCGTGAAAAATTATTCTATGAAGAAAAATTATTGGAAGGCCTGCTTTTCGCCATCGGCCTGCACGCTCTGTTCAACATTTTCTTGGAAATGGAACTGACCTTCATGATAGTACCATTCCTCGTCATCGGCTACATAGCTCTCACTTATTTGCTCGACCTCAAAGAAACCCACAAAAATTACGGCAAATTACTCAACTACGTCCGCAACCATCCTCATAAATCCGGGGTCTACTTCAAAAGAAATACGCTGGCCGAACTGGAAAATTAAAATAAAACATTCTCGCGAAAACGCAAGCCGAGAGTGAATTATTTTAGAAAAATTTTAAGAAAATTTTACATTTGTTTGCTACAACAGATATGCATTTAAACGTGGGGCTGGCAGGTTTGCGTCAGCTAAATTGATAACTTGGCGGCACGGGTTCGATTCCCGACAGCTCCACCCGGTTAAATGCAAAACCCCCACTTATCATGGGGGTTTTATTTTGGTAGGTTGCTTGCCAAATTGATAACCAGCCAAATTATATCACTTCTTAAATGCCACTTGCAAACTGCTTTTTTATATGTTAATCTCCCCGTTACCATGTTTCACGATAAAATCATTGTCACGGGTGCGAAACTGCACAACTTGAAGAATATCAACGTCGAAATTCCTAAGAATAAATTTACCGTCGTCACCGGTCTTTCCGGTTCGGGTAAATCCACTCTCGCTTTTGATACAATTTATGCCGAAGGTCAGCGCCGCTATGTGGAGAGTCTTTCTACTTATGCCAGAAATTTCCTCCAACTGATGGAAAAACCCGATGTGGACAACATCGAAGGGCTTTCTCCGGCCATTTCCATTGATCAAAAATCCGCGCCCAGAAATCCGCGTTCTACCGTCGGTACGGTGACCGAAATTTATGATTACCTGCGTTTGCTTTTTGCCAAAATCGGTACGCCGCATTGTCCGAATTGCGGCCGTCCGATCGAGCGCCAGACTGCCCAGCAAATTCTGGAAGATGTCTGTGCCATGAAAGAGGGGACGCGTATTCTCGTGCTGGCGCCGGTTATCAGGGATCGTAAAGGTCAACATACCAAAGTCATCGATAAGATCAAAAAGGAAGGTTTCGTGCGTGTACGCGTGGACGGGGAAGTGCTTTCCGTGCTGGAAATTCCGACTCTCGATGAAAACAAGAAACACAATATTGAAATTGTTGTCGATCGCGTGGTGATCAAAGATCTCGAGAAAAAAATGCAAAAACTTTCCACCGGCCAGGAAATAGATACTCCAAATCCCAATCGCACTCGTCTGGCTGATTCCATCGAAACGGGACTGAAATTTGGCGAGGGACTGGTGATGATAGGGCATGCGACGCAAAATATAGAGGCGAGCGCACGGCTGCCGCTAAGGCGGCACGTCGATTCTGATGTAAGGAGACGCGAGCGCGCAGCAAGCGAAGCGTGTAGCTCTGCCACCGCTGAGCGTGGCGAGCTTATCAATAAAATCTATTCCGAACATTTCGCCTGTCCGCAGTGCCACATCAGCATCCCGGAAATTGCTCCCAGAAATTTTTCTTTTAATAGCCCCCACGGCGCCTGTCCGGAGTGTCACGGCCTCGGCACCAAGCTCGAAATCGATCCTGAATTGGTGATTCCAAACCCAAATCTTACACTGGCCGAAGGCGCTATTATGCCTTGGTCTACAACAACTTCGCACCTCGCTTGGTACAATCGTATTCTGGAAAGCGTGGCCAAAACGCACAAGTTTTCCATGAGTGTTGCCATTAAAAAATTATCTCCCGAAGCCATGCAGCTCGTGCTTCACGGCGATAAAGAAAAAAAATACACCATTGAAATTGGCAATTCCGATCCCGACGAAGCCCCGACCAGTCATTTTACCGGCAAATACGAAACCAGTTTTGAAGGTGTGATTCCAAATCTCGAGCGTCGTTTTCTGGAAACCGATTCCGACTACGTTCGCAAGAAAATTGAAGGCTACATGCGCATTTTGATCTGTCCCTCTTGCCACGGCAAGCGCCTCAAGGCGGAAATTCTGGCCATAAAAATCGCTGATAAATCCATCATTGATGTTACCGAATTATCTGTGGTCAAAGCTCTGAATTTTTTTGAAAAACTCGAACTCAGCCCGATGAAAAAGGAAATCGCCCGCCAGATTGTTCAGGAAGTTGGCAACCGCCTACGCTTTCTGGAAAATGTTGGTTTGTCTTACCTTACTTTGGATCGCACCGCCAACACCCTTTCCGGTGGTGAAGCCCAGCGTATTCGTCTGGCCACACAGATCGGCTCACGTCTCTCCGGCGTGATTTACGTTTTGGATGAGCCAAGCATCGGCCTTCATCAAAATGATAACGATAAATTGATAAAAACTCTCGTTTCCCTCCGCGATCTTGGCAATACGGTAATCGTCGTGGAACACGATATTGATACTATGCTGGCCGCCGATTATATTTTGGACATCGGCCCCGGCGCCGGCAAAAATGGCGGTAACATAGTCGCCGCCGGCACTCCACAAGAAATTATCAAAAATCCCCGGTCCCTCACCGGCAAATATCTTTCCGGCGAAGCCAAAGTGAGTATTCCCACCAAACGTCGCAAAGGCAACGGTAAAAGGCTCATTTTAAGCGGCTGTACCGAGCATAATTTGAAAAATATCACCGCCGAATTTCCACTTGGTATGTTTATCGGCATCACCGGCGTTTCCGGCTCCGGCAAGTCCACTTTGATCAATGACATTCTCGTAAGAAGAGTTTCCAAAGAAGTGTACGGTTCGAAAACTTCTCCGGGCGCTCACAAAGACCTCAAAGGCGTCGAAAACATCGATAAAATCATCAACATTGACCAGTCTCCGATTGGCCGCACTCCGCGCTCCAATCCCGCCACTTACACCGGCGTTTTCACGGACATCCGCGACATGTTCGCCCAGACGCCGGAGGCCAAGCTCCGCGGCTACAAATCCGGCCGTTTCAGTTTCAACGTGAAAGGAGGCCGCTGCGAAGCCTGCGCCGGCGACGGTATCAAAAAAATCGAAATGCATTTTCTGCCTGATATTTACGTGCCCTGCGAGTCTTGTAAGGGAAAGCGCTACAACAACGAAGCCCTCGAAATCCGCTATAGAAATAGGAATATTCACGAAGTCCTGGAAATGACCGTGGAGGAAGCTCTCGAATTTTTCACTTCCATCCCGGCTATAAAAACCAAGCTTCAGACTCTCCACGAAGTAGGCCTCGGCTACATTCACCTTGGCCAATCCGCCACTACTTTATCAGGAGGCGAGGCCCAGCGCATCAAGCTGGCCACCGAGCTTTCCAAGCGTTCCACCGGCAAAACCCTCTATGTTCTGGATGAGCCGACCACAGGTTTGCACTTTGAAGACGTGAAGCGTTTACTTAGCGTATTGCAGCAATTGGTGGACAAAGGCAACACCGTACTCGTCATCGAACACAACCTCGACGTCATCAAATCCGTCGACCACATCATCGATATGGGCCCCGAAGGCGGGGACAAGGGCGGAGAGATGATCGCGCGCGGTACACCCGAAGAACTCATCAAAGTGAAAGAGTCGTATACGGGGGTGTGGTTGAAGAAGATACTCAAATAAGCACTTTCTTCATAGCATCTTAAAAACGCAGGGCTGTGGCTTAAGAAGATTTTGAAATAGACTGCGACGAAGTCGCATATCTTAACCTCTCCATTTACTTAAGGAACCTCTGAAAAACTCCAAACCTACTGCACTTTGAAAATTTTGACTGCAATTTATTAACCGCTCCTCAACGTATTTGATCTGATACGCCTTCGTCGCAGTTCATAAATTTCGTTACAAAATTGTCAAAGTTCGTTACGATCTGGAGTTTTTCAGAGGGTCCCTAACTCATCCATATTCCTTGGCGATTCTTTTCCGCGCATTTCACGGTGAGCGTATACTCACCAACATTTTATCCCTTCTGTCAGCCCGAAGTTTGTATTTTTAGCTTTCCAGAATTAAACAAAAAGAACAGAATTTAGTTATTCAAAAAATCAATTTTTGGTAATCAATTTAAGAAAATTTTCTAACAAAAAAATTTATGCAAAATAACCATTCAGCCATCGTAAATTCATCTTCGCCCACCACAAATCACCCAAAAAAATCGTTTTGCAAACTACCAAAATCTATCAATAATCATCCCCTAAAATTGGTAACTAAACTGCCAAAATCCAGGTCCTCAGATCAATCCTGGCTCATCACTCATCAACAATTCGTCACATATGGCCGCAACGCCAAAGAGTGGCTTCGTAAGTGTCAGCTTCTGCTTCCACAGATCGAAAGACAGCAAATATGGCGCAGAAAGCGCTTCAAAGACATATACGAATATGCGGCGAAGTTGGCTGGCATGAATAGAGATCAGGTTAATGAAGCCCTGAGAGTATTGCACCACATATCTGACAAACCGGCCTTAATGAAACTATTTGAAGAGAAAGGCTTGCAGCGGGTGAGACCAATAGCCGCCATTGCTACGTTGGAAAATCAGGCATTTTTGGCAGAAAAGGGCAGAATTATGAGTAAACATACTTTGGAAGTTTATTTGCAGAATTACAGAAGAGAATTCCTCCCCGGGGAGGCGGCCCAATCTGCAAATTTGCAGAGTCTACCACTCGATCAGGAATCTGCCGGACAGCTCACGGAAAACGTCAAGTTACCTTCAGAACACTCGAAGCAGTATATCCTCCATCTCGACATGGATTCTCAGCCAGCCCCAAAAATCACCATCGTCATGCAGCTCGATCCGGAAATAGCTGATCAGCTGCAAAAAATAAAAGGCCAGTCAGATTGGAATACGACCATCGGTGCGTTGCTAAAATTGCGCAGAGAAAAATTGGAGCAGGAAAAGCCTGCGACAATTATAGTAAAACATAAGCAATCACAACCAGCGGAAAGTAACACTACAATAACATCGAATAATTCCCAAAAGAAAGCCACTCATGCCACAAAAATGATAGGTTCTCGCACCATCCCTGTCGCCATTAAAAGCCATGCCCTGGCCAAAACTAACTCTACCTGTGCTTTCCCTGGCTGCCAAAAACCCTACAAAATTCTCCATCACACCGACAGATTTGCCATGTTCCATACGCATGACCCGGATCATATAGTACCCTTGTGCGAGGCTCACGAACGACTAGCCCATCTTGGTTTGATCGAAAATGAGGATTTAGAGACTAAATATTGGAAACTTCGCAGCCAACCGGACTACGACGACCCGAAATACGAAGTGGACATGATTGTTGAAAAATACAGGGCAAAACCCTGACAGTAGCCCTAATCAGCGTAAAACTAACAGAAAACTCAGGTTTTGAAGATGAGAGCAAGCATTAACCTGCGATGCCACAATTGGTTCGCCGTAACTGTTGTTTTAGTCACCTTCACGAATAAACCAAATCAATAGCTTCGAATGAACCGATGCTAGTCATCAATGTCACCTTATTGGTCACCCAAGTTTTTTTAACAGAGTAAGTATTTAATAAAATATAATTAAATTAAATAAAGTTTAATTAAATATAATAAAATATGCTAAACTTGCCCAATTATGTCATCTTTGCACGAAATAGCTATCGTTTTAGCTAAAGTTTAATTAAATATAATTAACTTGCCAAAACTCTTGCAAAATTGTGTAAGATGTGTTAAGTTTGCGCACGAAAAAAAGTTCATTGAAAACAAGAAGAATATTGAAAACCGCTCTAAATCATGCTAAAATTTAATTAGCTTTAATAAAGTTTAATGAAATTGACTAAATTTGCTAGGATTAAGTAAATTTACAACAATCGATTAAATTCACTAAAGTTGCTTAAGTTTTAACATCAAGCTCGACATGCCCATTTGCATCACTCGAGCTCAAATCATCCAAAATGATCGAAAACTTTCTGACCACAGAGCAGGTTGCCAAAATTCTTCAGGTCCATCCCTTCACCATCTTGAAGTTTATCAAACAGGGTAAACTCCGCGGAGTGAAACTGGGTAGGGTATATCGCATGAAAGAAAGCGACGTTCACGAGTTTCTCGAAGGTCGCATGACTGCGGGAAGCAAGGTCGGCAAGGCGGGCCATCAAGCACCGGATCAATCTGGTCGCCAATCAGCAGCCCAAGCCAATCAGCAACTTTCAACTCAATACCACCGGCAACCCCCCCAAAACACTTCACTTGAGCATCCGGAAGCGCAGGAAAGCGAGGCGAAATCAGCCTCGAAAGAATCTGAATTAGTCTCTCGCGACACAAAAAATCATCGCGAAGATCATCACCACGCCACCCCGGCTCACTACAATCTCAAGAAAGATAAAAACAGTGAGGAAGGACCGCCTCATTACATCATCTAAAGCGGAAGCAAGATAGCGCTTCACCCGCCTTGGACAAGAAACTCATAATACCTCATCACCTCATCTTAAAAATAATGATTATTCACTGCCTCACCTGTGGAAAATCAATCTCGAGCAACGGTCACCGTTGCCCATATTGCACCTGCGAGCTCAATGACCTCACTTACGAATTCAACGGCATCGAAGAGAAAGCGAATCTCAAAGAGCGCATGCGAAATATGGTATTCGGACTGGTACACAAATAATAAAAAAATCAACTTATTAAAAAACTCCAATTGTCCCGGTTCATGTGCCCACATGAACAAAAATCCTAGAAAAGCCCTGAAAACTCCTTGGTCCCACCGAGGAGTTTTTGTCGCCCCAAAACCACACGCACCACAAACACCCAACCTGTAAGGAAAGACGACCCGCCTTGCCACACCACCCGGGATCATTCACTTCCCTTGCACTCCCTATCCAGAATCTTCTTGGAAAATTTCAGCGTGTCATTTAAAGGAGAAAAACTATTGTTAATGATCTCCAGCAGCCCATCATCCGCTCCACCGGTCTGGCGACCATCCAGACTGTTCAAAAATAATTCCTCACTTTGATCCGAGGCTATTTTATAACGCCCATCGAATCCGGTTTTGATTTTCTGTATATCCTGTTCCATCAAGTATATATCTTCGCCGTTTGATTTGGCGGACACAAAATCCTGCTGCGACAGCCCTCCGCCGTTCCCCAAATGCATATCAATGAAATTTTTGGCTTCATCCAGGCTTCCTTGCGGCGTTAAATTATTCACATTGACCTGTGCCCAAGACGACAAATATTGTCCAAAGCTTTCATCGGTGGTAAAAAGTTCCACGGTTTTGATCGATTTCAATTCATTTTTCAATGAAGGACCTCCACCGGCCGCTTTCGCGCCAATAGTTTTATAAGCGTCTTTCAATCCCGCTCCATCACTAAAGAATTTGGTAAATTCCTGCCATTTTTCTCCCACGCTCGTCCAGGCGCTTTTGTCACAGGACGAATACTGATCTTTTCGACTCGCGTATTTATTTTCCAGTTTCAAAAACAGCTGATCAAAATCGGCCTTGGACATAAAATTATCTTTCACGTATTTATCACTCATATCCTGATACAGCTTGGTTCTATCGGCCACCGCGGCATCTTTGAAAATCGTCACCTGCGCCGGCACCGGCAAGCCGACCGTAATTCCCGCATCCACGATATGTCTGGCATAATAAATTTCCACCATCAGCTTAAAATAGGCCTTTTTCAATTGCGCCACCGTATCGTTGTTACAAGTCATAAAAGCCATTCTGATGGCGCTGCGGATCTTGTCCTCCTGTTTGATGAGAGAATAAATATCATTGCTTTGGCACTGATTGCGGGTCAGAACATCGCGCCACGGCTCCAAAATGCCATCCGTAAAGCCATCATTATAAAGAATACTGTCCAAAAAGGCCCCAAAGTCTATATTCCCTTTGGCGATACACCTCTGAATACTCAAGTCACCTTTATCGGTATAAACCTCGCTCTCGGCAAAAGAAACCCGGCCGGTCGCCACCAGCGTCAAAATTATTCCAATTGTAAGTGTGATTTTTTTCATTAGTGAATATTGGGTTTATCGCTGATTTCCTTAGATTTTTCTTTAATTTTTTTGAAGGTATCTTTGAAATTCGTAAACAAAGCATTCATCTGCTTGATTTCTCGCAAAACATTGCGCGAATAGACCATGGTATTGGCGACATCATTCGACAGATCGACATTTTCCACGTTCAGACTGGCCTCCGTGGCCGCCTTAGCCTTTATCGCTCTGGCTTTACCGGCAAAATCGGATTGAGTTTGATTGGCGTCGGAAATTTGTTGCTGCAATTTTGCGTTGAAGTCGTCACCCAAATCCGGTCTGTCGGCGCTTTCAAAATGCAGACTATCAAGCAATTCCGGTTTGTAATTTTTAGCGAATTTATTCCACTCTTCAAAAATATTTCTACCAAAAATCAGCTTATCGTTCGGAGGAGTTGGGATCGGGTTCCAAAGCAAAATAAATTGTATGTTGAACAATGATCCGGCGTTCTTGCATTTTGCCGATTCCATCAGATTGCCGGTGGCTTTATTTGGCACAAGCGTATGATTCAAAGTCTGTTTCAAATACTCGTTAATTTTTTCCACCTCGCACAAAATGCAGCTCTGCCCCTGCATATAACTGGAAAGCACTTTTGGAATCATTTTTATGTCAAAACACACACTGGCTTTCATGTTTACAGCCGTACTGGAGTAGTTCGCCGAAGCCGCTCCGCCATAAATATAATTATTTTCCACGCCGCCAAGGCTATCGAATCCGGAAGAACCAATACCGGCAAAAGTCCCAGGCTCCTGCACATTGGCGCACCATTGCTTGGTCCAGATATCGGCCGGAACAGGTTTTGTATTTGCATCTTTATTGCCGCCACCACCACTGCCACCATTATCACCACCGCCATTATTATTATCACCACCTTCATCACCATTCCCGCCACCACCATTGTTTTTATCATCGTTGTTTTCGTTCTTGTTTTTATCCGGCACATTTTTCTCACCATTGTAATTATTCAGCGCGTCAGCGATTCCATTATTCTCATCACATACATCTTTATTCAAAACTTCCGCCTCGACTTTTTTATCACCGCCGAGATCAAGCGTGCCCACCTTACCATTTTTATCACCGCCATTTTTATCACCTGTGGTTTTATCCTTGACGGTAAGCGGAAAAGTAGCCACCCCAAATTCATTTGGAACATAGGAGCTTTGCAAAGTCTTGTCCTCCTCCGTCGGATTGAAAGGTGAGGTATTGGCATCCTGATAGACATTGCCAATCGTCATCGGCGATTTTTTCAAAAACAAAACATCTTCAATCAACGAAAGATCAAAAATCAAATCAAAACCGGAATCATTGAGATTGCCGTTGGCAAACATTTCCGAAGGAGTCACCTGGGTATCGATATCTCTTTGAATCTGATATAAATCGGTCAAATCGTTAAAATTTTTCTTCATTTTCAGCATCACTTTCGCCGCATCGGCCTGAGACATTGTCGGATGCTTGGCCGAATTGAAAACAGGTATCAGGCTGCCATTTACAGCCTCTCTCGCTTGATCGGTAGTCATGCCAAAATTGCCGGCCACGGTCTTCAAAGCGTCTTTAGTGGCATCCCTGGTAACTTTTTTCAAAATAAGATTATACAAATTCTGACCTTCCTCATCCGGAGCCAAAGGGCTGAAAACCGTATTCCAGTCAAATAAATCATTATCGGCCGCGGCCACAAAACTATTCCACCAGCCGGCATCGCTATCTCCAAAAGCCACATTGTTTTGGTCCACATATATCAATCCGGCGGATATACCCGCTCCGATTATTACGCCTATTATGATCGGTAAAAACTTCTTCATTTTATTGACATTGACTGGTACTCACGTCGACAAAGCGCACCGGAAATTCGGCGGCCTTTAGACGTATATCCTTTAAAATTAATTTATATTTTGTCAGTTGCTTGAGAATTTCTCCATATTTTATGTGCATCGGATAAGCCAAGCGGAATTCATTATAAGCATTCACCGTAGCCTCCATCACCGATTTTGCGTTTTGGGATTCTTTATTTATCGACCTGGCTTCCGAATTTTTAATGGCGATTATTTCTTCTATTGAAGAGTCTCCCAGTTTCTCCGGTTTAATATTTCCTTTTAATTGATTTAGTTTTTTTATGTACTCGGAATATTTGCCCAAAGCCGCCATCGAAACACAATAAGTGCTAATATTATCATCGCCGCATTTTTGCACGATGGTCGGAATATCATCGCTGTCCTTCAGCTCTTCCGGCGGCAAAAACAGCTTCTTTTTATCGACCAGCGCCACCATTTTTTTGATTTTTGCGTTGAAAAACTTGTTCATCTCGCCATGATAGCCGCTGAAAGCATCGTCAAAATCACTGGCATTTCTGAAGTTTATTATTTTGTCTTTATTTCCGGCGGCATAAATTTTAAAGCTTCCGTAAGTCAAACCAACGGTGATGATGGCCGCTAAAAAAGTTAACAATATTTTTTTCAACATTTTCATTTATCCGGAAGTTAAACATTGCTCCACGAAACCCGGGAATATATCTTTAAAGGTGGAAAAATAGCCAAACATCTGCGCTATCACCGTATTCAGATCCCTTAATTTGCTGTTTATGGCCTGATATTTTTCCAAGAGCACACTGGTGTTTTTTGTCGCCGCGGTTTGTTTGATGTGATCAATCATCATTTTCTTTCCGGTGGAATAATAAACATTCAACAGATTCGCGCATAAATCATAAGCCGCGCTCGCCGTGACATAATCCTGATTTTTTGGATCATTTATATCCAAGCGGGAAAAAAGGCCCTCCAAAGTACTTTTATAGTCTTGATAACGCGCAATAGCCGTATTTGTCAGCGAGCTGTTACTGCTTTTATTTTGAAAAGTCGTGTCCAGATATTGCAAAAAATCCTTCAATTCGAGATCGAAAAGCGGCACCAAATAATCCTTGCACTGCGTGACCGGCGCCTCATCCAGTTTTTTAATCAACTGTGTCTTGATTTTGGCATCAACATCGGCAGCGAACGCCACGATCGACTGTGTCAGAAGGCCGCAAATTATACCAATTATAAGTATTTTTTTTCTCATTTTATTTGGTTATCGACTGAATTTGCACTTCATTTCCTTTGGTAAAGATATAAGTTTGATCGTAAGTACCAATAGCCGGGAAGAAAATATCTCCCGGAATCAATTCCGCTTTATGTAAAAAGGTTGAAATACACGGGCAAGTATTACATTCGGCCGGCACAATATAAAGTCCGGGCACACTCTGATTTTTACAACTGTTGGCATCTTTATCATCCTTTGGATTCAAGGGATTGTTGCAATCCGCGACGTCCTTACCATCGGTTTTCCCACCGCCATCGGTGTCCGGATTATGCGGATCGGTATGATAAATATTGACTTCATCATAACTCGACAAACCATCATGGTCATCATCCACGGCATCATCGGAAGGATCAAGCGGATTTGTACGCGCAGCCAATTCTTTGCCGTCGGTAACTCCACCATGATCGGTATCCTGATCAAGCGGATTCAAATTTGCGGCGCATTCCTGAGCATTGTTTAAACCGTCTTTATCCTCATCCGCTTGAGGATCACTGATCTTATATTTGGCTTCGCAATAATCGGAAAGGCCGTTTTTATTCGTATCTTCTTTGAAACAATTATAAATATCCAAAACTCTCTGGACCATATCCAGTAATTCCCCAAAACTCATCAATTTATTCGGATCCTTGGCCTCCTCCGAAGTCACAATGAAATTATTTTTTAGCGGCTTGCCGGTTTTCAAATAAGGCGTCAAATTTTGAGCTACTTGCATGTAATTCCCATACCACGGAGTACTTTCTTTGATTGAGCTGATATCCACCACCCCGCGGTATTGCAAAGCTTCCAAAATAATTTTCGTGGCCTCGGCGCGGGTAATATTGCTTTCCGGCTTGAACGGGAATAGTCCCTGTGCGTCCGGCTCGCCCTTATAGCCATCAACAAAACCAAGCAAAGTCGCCTCCTTTATATCCGGATGATAATCTCCCAATATCTTATTGTCGGCGTAACCGCTGCCGGAGTTGAATGGCTGATAGGCTTCCGGCCTTGGAACTATACAGATCATTTTTAACAAAACCTTCACGAAATCTTTTCTCTTAACCAGATCCTGCGCGCTGAATTTGAAATTCGGATCAATAATCATATTGGCGAAATCCGGCACCTTGCTTTGGGCCACAGAACCGCTCAAGACACCAGCCGAAGGCTTACGCGGAGTCATAAACGGCACGTCATTCGGACCCAACAATAGCGCCGACTTCAAAATTGAAATATATACCTCGCCAACGGCCTTTCCCTCGAAATTTATCTGAATAATCAGAGGGTCTTTTTCGTGATTATTTTCTTTTCTTGTCAAAGTAATACGTTTATCCAGCACCACGATATTTCCCGTACTGTCGATGGAAACCAGCACTTTATTTTCACTGACATTTTTTAGAACTGCACCACCCGGATTTTCCGGATCGGTAACGGGCAAATTTTCAAAAACGAAGTTGTCTTTCGCGTCCGGATCATCAGCGTTCACTCCATTTAAGTTCTTGGTATTCTCCGCATTGAAGCCGAAATTTTGATATAACTTCACGTCATCATTGGCGTCGGCAACCAAATAAATTGTACCCAAAATCTGATTATTTTTATCCACGATACTCACGCTGGTCGGAATATTCGGCGGCATCGCCTGATTGACAATCGTCTTATATCCCGCCTCCACCTTGCCCACATCACCGGTATTCGGATTGATTTCGGCAATTATTTTACCATCGGCATTTTGCACTAAAATCATATCCTCCAAATTAAAATCCTGAAGATTGTATGAACCATTATCCTCCGTCTTGGCGTCTCTTACTTTATCTATTTTTGGCACCAGTTTGAGTTTGCTTTGAACGACCCTCTCTATGTAGCGATTACGCATCAGCCAGAAAGGCAGCTGCGCCGTTTTTGGTATCGTCGTGCCACTGGCAACCCCGCTGGTGGCGAAAGATTGATCGAGATTTATCGAGGGCACAATCACGTGCACGGTGATTTGTAAACTGGCGTCTTTACCCGAGCCGTCCACCACATGCAGCAGAAATTTATGATCCCCGATGTCACCTTCGTTCACAAAAGGACCTATATTGAATTTTGGATTACTCTTGTCATCAAAAGTAATACCGTCCCCATCTTCATCCAGCAGCACATTGACATCGCTCCACAAAGTTTTTGGCAGCTGGGTGGTTTTCAATTTTCCTTTTTCGTAAGGAAGAGTCTCCAGATAATATCCTTGAATTTCCCCATCCGCGTCAAAGGATCCGCTCGCGTCAATTTCCAAATTTTTAAATATTGATAGGGTATAATCGGTGGAATTTATAACCGGAGTCGGTGGATCACTATCGGCGCAGGATTGAGGTGCCGCGATCGTGGTATCCGATGGTAAGGATTCTTTGCCGGCGGCATTTATCGCGAACACGTTCACGTAATAATTTCCATTCGGAATTTTTTCCGAGATTCTTGGCGCGGTCGGATCATTCAGGTCGCCCACATTTACCTCAAAAGTATAAACGGCTTTATCATAATCATCGTAAATTGATTTACGCAGAATAACTTTGTAAGAAGCGGCGCCTTCGATCGGGGACCAACTGATATCCACCTTGCCGGTACTCACATAAGGCACTTTGATGCCGTCCACCGCGGTACCGCCGCCATTCACATAATCACTGACCGCGCTGTTTGTAAGACCCACAATCAAATTTCCTTTTGGCAGAGAGGGATTGAATTTATAATTATTCTTCAAATAAACATCCCCACCGGTTGAATAAACAATGTCATAATC
Organism: Candidatus Peregrinibacteria bacterium; assembly: GCA_016235895.1. Lineage (GTDB taxonomy): Bacteria > Patescibacteriota > Gracilibacteria > UBA1369 > LOWO2-01-FULL-3 > JACRIB01. The sequence continues at coordinate 14,527 of JACRIB010000094.1, forward strand.
TTTGTCATGATCCACATCACTGAATAAAATATTGGTCTTGCCCTTCAACTCCGCCGTATAACTCAAAACACTTTCGTTCACGTCTCCCGCACCCACAAAGAAGCCGATAGGTGGCGGCGTAGGCGCGTTGGCATTATCGGTCAAATCCTGCGCCGAGAAATTTATCGCGGAGGCGATCAAATTACGTTTGCCTTTCAAATTGGCATTTTCCGCTACTTGCTTAATGGCGCTCTCCGCTTCCTTGCCCAGGAAACTGAATTGCAAAGTCTTGCCGGAAACCGTATCACTGATATTGCCGCTGCCAACATCACTGACACTCGGATTAGCGGCGATAAGATCAACACGGCTGCCGCTTTCCACCAAAATTTTGCCAAAATCATTGTAATCATCGATTTTTTTAAGCACTTCATTGCTCGAATTCAAATTTTTGGCGTAAGCGATCATTTGGTTTCTGATTGCGGCCATTTGCTGCAATCCCGGAGTATCCGATAAATCTTCGTACTTAATATTGTTTTCTACTTCTGCCAGACTTCTATTCAAAAGTGGATTGCTGGAATTCAAGAAATTTTCCGTGGCCACGAGATGATAAGTATCGGGAACTTTCTCTTTTTCCATTTGCGCGACATAGTCATTAATTTCCTTTTGGAAATTTTTAAGGCCGGACATATCGAAACTCAAAGGTAAAGCACTACTCTTCTTATCCTGCTCTGGCTGATAGGCCTTATTAATCTCATCTTGAATATATTTACTCAAAGCCTGACCGTAGGGGAAGGAGCTTATTTTGTTGATCGCGCCGACAAAACGGGTAATATTTTCATTCCATTTTTGCGCGCCGATATCTGCAAGTACATAAACAAAATTGGTATCAATCGTGAAATTTAATTTACCGGTAATTCTGATTTGATCAACATAGCTGTACTCAATAGCCGGCCATTGCATGCCAAGATTTTTAATAATAGGTAGTACGGATTGCACGCTGGGCTGAGTCAAAGTTTCGATCTCCGTTCCCAGAGTGTTTTCCGGTACCGGCAGAAAACCGTTTTTAAGCAAACACAAAATTTTAAAAATAAATTTAACATTGGTCATAAATTTACCCACGAAATTAGGCAGCGCGGGAATCTTCGGCGGCTTTGGCAGATCAGGTAATTGCGGCAGAGGAACCTGCGGCAAATCGGGCAAATTTGGTAAAGTGAATTTTTCCAGATTTGGCACATTCAATTGAAAATTAAATTTAGGACTATTCAAATCAATTTTGAAATCCAACGGCAAAACATCCGGTAAAGTAATGTCCGGCAAATTTGGCAACAAAATCGGTTCCGGTCTGAAAATCACATCCGGCCACATTATCTTCACGCCGGTTTTGATTTGAGAGAAATCCACCACCACATCCGGCCACTTCGGTAGCGGAACAATGGGGATATCCGGTACGACCGCGAAAAGCTGCATAATCAAGCCAAGCTTGCTGAAACGGTCATTTTTACATTTATCACAGGACTGCTGATATTCGGCCACAGTATCGAGGATAATTTTCCATTGTTTGAAAGTTTTGATGGTATCTTGAATGGCCTTGATCCATGATTCCACAATTTTTTGCTGACGTTTGATATAACCGCCGGTGTACTGCATTATCGCGTCCAAATAACAAATAATCTGTGTCGCGTACTTCGCCTCTACATTGCGCCACTGCAAAATATCTTTTGGCAAATTGGCAATTTGATCCAGGGTATCCATAGTTTTTTTCACGGAATTGATTAGCGTGGTCATGTCCGTCACGATCTTATCGCAGAAAGTTTTACGATTTTCATTGGATTCACAATCCCAGGCTTTATACTTTTGCAGCTCGTTCTTCATATGTTTTACCCAGGCCTCGGCTTGATATTTGTATTTGGCAATTTCCTTCGGCGAAATCGCCGGAATTTTGATCACAATTTCTTTGCCCTCCAGTTTCACAAACGGAAAATTGCTCAAGCTTGTAGCAAAATCATGGAAACCCTTAAAACTGAAATTTTGCGCCGCCAATTTACTTTCTTTTCCCACTCGTGAAAAATCCGGCAAAATAAAATAGAAAGTCGGGAAACGCAAAAGCTTGGTATAAATCTCATCAATCTCTCCATCCATCCAGTTTGTCACCACACTCGGAAATCCCGGAATTTTTATATTCACTTTTGAAGCCGCGGACAAAGGATCGCTGGCATCGCCCCAGTTTCCACCTTTTTCCACCGCCTTGGTTCCACCCACCCCCTGCCCATCGGTAATAACCGCCGCCTGTCCGGCCGCCGAATTCACCACCGCGCTTTTAGCGGAAGTCATGGCCTTATTGACACTGGTTTTTATGGCCGCGCATGCGCCGGGGATACCACCCGGAACGGCAAAGGCAAAACAGGTACCCGTCAAACTACCGCCACCTCCCGGACTGGCACAGACGGCTGTACCCAGACCCAAAGTCAAAGTAGGAGACAAATACACCCTGAAAACCGAAGATGGCAACGTAGATGGAGAAAATGGCACAAAATAGGGAAAAGTATTCCAGATATTCACCACCGGAATTCCGGGTATTCCCGCCACCGGAGTATTGGGTGTAAGGAAAGCCAGATTATATGGAATAGGCGCACAGCCGGAACCGGAACATCTCATACTGCCCAAAACATTACCAATTCCATTCGCCACCGCGTCGCCACTATTTTCCGAGCCTACAAGAATTTTATTCCAATTATCGGAGCAGCCGTTGTAATCACTATCTTTATTTTGTCCCGCGGCGAATTTACCAAGTGATCCTGCGAGTTCAGGAGATATTTTCCCATTAGCTTGAGCGTCATTACCCGCTTTAAGTAAATCATTCGGACTCGGCAAGCCCAATTTCTTGAAAGTATCATCCACCACTTTTTTCGAATCATCCGCCGGAGTCACCTCGAATTTTTCGTAATTTTGAGGTCCGGTAGAATAAAGATAAGTAATGATGCCATCCGGATTCACCTCCGGTCTGACCATAATATCCAAATAAGAATCATTATTGTCACTCGGATATTTCACGAAATTATTACCCAGCTCGAAATTTACTTTTGGCACCGTATTCACGGTCATTTGATAACTGATAAGTCGCTGACCGTGAGACGGCACACTGATATTTTTAATAATTCCTGACCGCAGACTTGTGCCCGTATCAAGCCATTCCAGTTTGTCCGTACAGCCCGCATCCAGACATTTCAAGCTTTCTTTATTCAAGGTCATCGAAGTGGGCGTTACGTCCGAAAGCATCAAATTATTCACACCGTTACCGCTATCATTTTTCAGTGCAATCAAATATTCGATTATGTCGCCCGCCTCCACCGAACCACCATTCAAATCTTTACCCTGTTTACCCGAGCTCACAGAAAATTTGTCATCTTCTTTTATGTGAATGAAACTTACTTGTTTTGCAAAAGTCTGCTGCGGAATATCTTTAGTGGCGAATTTATCGCTGCCACTAGTGAAATTCTGCAGATCTGTAGCGTCTTGAGCCGCGGGATTATTTTGCGGAGCCTCGGTTGTCTGTAAACTAAATTGAATAAATTTGTACCAATTTGAATCTTCAGCTTTGCCATCATCCGGCAATTCCATGCCGGGATAATTGATAAACAAATTGGCCACTTGATTCAGATCACTATTGAGATTAAAGCCGAAATTACGGCTATAGCCATAATTTGTATTGAGTCCCTGGCAAGATTTTCCATCCGATTTATTATAAAAAATACTGATACTGCCGGAAGAATCACTGGTCACCAAATCCTCGCAGCCGTCGTTATTCATATCCGCCGCTTTCATCTGGTAAACCTTTCTGTTTTGCAGCGCCGGATTTAAGGTTTGCCGATTCAAACTGCCATGATCGTTTGTAATCAGACTGATACATTGCTCGCCGGCATTACAGGCTTCTTTTGTGCCGATCACCAGATCATCATAACCATCGTTATTGACGTCAATTTTGGCAATACTGAAAATACCTTTGGTCATATTCAAGACATAGCCGCGATCCCTGAATCTTTCATTGCTGATTTCATTTTCCAGCAAACGAATCAAGCCGCTTTCATAGACCAATAATAAATCATCATAGCCATCGCCATTGAAATCAAATTGAATCATCTGCTGAATCGGCTCCGTACCGCTGTAGATAGCTTTGCCCACGTCTTTACTATAACCGGTATCTTTGCTCACCAAGTCACCATCCACTTTCAATTTTATCGTCGGATCACCATAAATTATTCCCGAATCGGAGGCATAAGGAATAAAAGAATTGCCCACGGAATTACCGGCCGCAAACAACAACATGTGTTTATTGGAACCTTTCAAACCTTCGCCAAAATCTTTTTTCGCTCCTTCCAAACTACTGTAGCCAAAACCAGGTGCCTGACTGGAGTCAATTTCTTCCTCCGTATCAACCATGTATAGGCCCTGCGGCTCGGCGGTGGACGCGCCGGTGAAAGCCGCGGCAAATTTATATTTATTTTTATCCGTGGCCGGTTGCACATAAATTCCGGGGGTGAAATTTTGTGGCTGGCTGCCAAAAACCAGAGTTTGCACATTTTGTCCGAAATTTTGTTTGAATGAAATCAGGGCGATATTGCTGGCGCCTTTCGAAAGCACAAAAGCAAAATTGCTCGTGTCGAAACCATCATCTTTTTTCGGCACAGCCAATTGATAAGTGTCATCATTCAGGAAAATACGGCCATATTTATCCACCTTCACTTTGGTATCATTGCCAACCTTGAAATAAATTCCATCACTTTCTTGGCTGAACGAAGGCACATTTGCGCTATCCAAAACTTTCACAAAAATACCTTCTTTGTCGGGAATTTCCGTTTTGTCATCGAGTAGAAGCACCGGCGTATTTATTTTTGGCACCACAAAAACATTGGCCAATTCATCGCCGCTGATATCATCGGACAAAACAACTTTTTCATACGGAAACGAATTGGTGGCCGGCACGACCTTGCCATAAACCGTCTCCGTCAAAAAGCCGATTTTGCCGTAACCATCAACCACAAACAGACGTTTATTCTCATCCTGGGTCGCGGTCACGGTGGTCAAAGCCTCCACCTGTCCCTTTGAGTAGAGTAGGGAAGTGGCCAAATTATTTTTCTCATTCACGCGGCCGAAAGCACCGCCCAATAATGAAACATAAAGCGCTCGCGGCGAAAAATTTTTCACCTCATCGCTCGCCAAATGTTTGTTTATTTTCAGGGAAATTGTTCCATCATCCAAGCCATTACCATGGGCGATAATATTTGCCGTACCGGAAATATTTTTACCGGAAACTTTTACTTCGGCCACGCCATTTTTGGTCACCGCCTTATTTTGAGAAAAATTCACCAAATCGTTGGTCGCCGCCGTAGCACCAAAATTAATCACCGTGCCGTTGTCATCACCAGCCAAATTGCCATTGGCATCCAGCAATCTGGCATTTAAAGTCACTTGTTTATTTGAGTTGGTATCGATCGCGGCATCCGAAGAAGTCAATTCGATTTTTTTTGCCGCACCGGCCTTCACTTTAAATTTAAACGATTCGCTGGCAAATCCCGGCACTTCCACCAAAATTTCTTCATCACCGGTCACTTTCGCGGCCTTAAAAGCAACATTAGCCGCATTGAGTTCTCCTTCCAGCAAATTACTTGGTGGTTTACTGACGAAACCGCCAAGATTTGGCTTGAGCACGGTAAATTTCACTTCACCGTTATAGCCTTTTACCGTCTGTCCGTTCGGCCCCGCCCCTACCTTTTGTATCAGTTTTAATCCCAGCCTCATTATTGATTTACCATCGGCCGGTATCGCGCTCACCGCCTGAAAATTTTCGTCAAAAGTTTGTAAAACCAGATCAACTTTATCCAAAATCTGAAAAGTTTTTGTCGAACCGACATATTTGCTAAAATCAATTCCACTGATGTCGTCACCAGCTTCCAACAATTTATCTTCCAAATCCGGATCAAACAAAACGGCCACCACATCGGCCGCTCCCGCCTTGTCTCCGGCAAATAATTCTATACTTGCCTTGCCATCAAGGGTATCAAGTTGCGTACCTATCAATTGACCGTCGGTATCGGTATTTTGATCAAACTTGGCTTTATCGTTTACGAATACGGCAATTTTATTAAAAGCATTAGTCGCCACATTGCCGAATTTATCCTTCAAAATAAAATTCAAAATAATCTTCGCTTGATTATTCGCCACCAGCAAATTGGCATCGGATTGGATTTCAATATTGGCCGGTTCGCCCGCCACCAAGTGCAAATCTTTCGTTACCACCTGATAGGCTTTGTCCACTTCATTACCGCTCATTACTTCCTCTTTGATCGTCACGTCACCCGCGACTTTTCCGGCTTTCACATATACCACCGCCAAACCATCCTTGCTTGTCACGACATTATCTCCGGAAAAACTCGCCAAATCGGACGATAAAGAAAATTTAACTTTATGAGTTTTATTGGTTTCCACCGCCCCTTTAGCATCATAAATCACCGCCTCAATTTTCATCAGTGAAGCATTATCCGCCGTCATACTGTCCCCACTCTGCACCAGATATTTGCTATTCTCATTATTTTCCGCCAGAGTGAAAGGATTGTCACTAAAGGCTTCCGCAAGCCATCTTGAGCTGTTGCTTTGCGGTTTTGAAGGCAAGAATTTCTGATAATATTTAGCACCGATAAAATAATCTTCCCATTTTTGTGTTTGTTCCGGTGGCTTAGGCGGCTCGACGGGCTTAGCAGGTTGACTTGTCCCTCTTTCAACACCTTTTGTATCTTTCACCGACTCCTTGTCTTTTTTATCTTCAACCGGTGTGGATTTCAAAATCTGCAAATTACTTTGATCACCACCAACAACATTTCCATTGACGGTAGCATTTCCACTTCCATTGCTACCATTCGCACTTCCCTCGCTGCCATTTCCACCGGCACCATTTGAGCCCCCACCGCTGCCATTCCCACTGCCACTACCGCCACTACCACCACTTCCACCGGCACTATTCAAATTTCCATTCGCGTTTCCATTAGCGCCTCCACCTCCGTTCTTGGCCGCTCCGTTTTTATTTTTATTTATTTGCTCTAAACTGACATTATTTTCTTTACCGGCAGTCCCATTATTGCTGCCACTATTTTTGTCATTGCCTTTTTCACCAGCACCATTATCCTTGTTCCCACCACTCACACTTTGTTTTCCATTCTCCTGGCCAACCTGACCGGCTTTGACATCCTGTCCACCTTCAACGCTCTGCCCGCTTTGTCCGCTCTGCGGATTATTTTTCTGCGCCTGAATGGCTTTAACCAAGTCATCATAACCGGCAATCTCCGAATAAACATAGCTATTCAGTTGCACCAAATTGGCATTTTGATCGGGAACATTTTCGAGAACGCCACCGCCGTTACCGGCCCCGGCCGGAACTTTTTTATCCGCCGGCTGCTTGTCTTTTCCACCAAATTCCCAAGAAGCAATGTTGAAACATTCATTTGTGAACTTCGGCACGGTCGTCAAAGAATTCAGAAATTTTTTAAGTTCCTTTAGAAAATCCTTTAGCGGCACCGAAACGTATTCACTAACCGAATTATCATCTCCACCGTCTCCATCCCCACCTGCGCCATTTCCACCTTGACCGCCACCCCCATTCCCACCGGCTCCATTTTGCGCGGCTACCACTTGTGCCAACGGATCAAAAACCGCATTTTTTTCTTCGGGAAGATCTTTATTAAACCTCATGTCAAAATGATCATTATCGCCATTTAGCACCAGATAAGCCGCCTCATAGCCGAAACCGGCTTTTGCTCCCCCCGTTGACGGCAACAAAGTATGATCCGCGACGTAAGCATTGCCCTGATTTTTTTCATCGCCATTCAAATAATTTTGCAATACATACTGATGTTTTTCATCAATATTTAAAGTAAGCCAATGCAAAGCGTCATAAATTTTACTCTCCGCGGCCTTGGTCAAATTGAAGCCCTCCACCGGAGTATCCAGCGAATTTTTCACCACCGGCAAAAGATAATTATTCAAAATTTCATCACTGATTTGTTTTGGTGAATAATCACCGGCCTTGGCATTCGGCCCAAAAATTCTATAAGCTCCCGGCACCACCGACAGTTGATTCGCTTTTGTAATTAGCGCCGCTTGCAATTGGGCCATATTGCTAATCTGCTTGTCAAAAAGATTCACATAATTAATTTTTTGAACCTGCCCGGGATAAATTGGTGGATTTTTGGTGTCACCAAGAGCGTTCAAAATTGCCTGCACATCCAGATTTGGTTTTGTAGGTTTGGGCTCGGGATAAGTCGGACCCTTCATTGGCTCGCTCTGGAAAGCCACATATCGCGGATTATCAATCGGCAAACCGGAAGTCGTCTGTGATTTCAGCTCTTGCGAAATAGTGTAATCCGTCGGCTCATTATGCAGAATCAGGCTCGACAATTGTTTGAAATTATCCGCCTTCACCGTCAGTGTCACGTCTTCATCAAATTTTTTATAGGGAAAAGAATTCACGCCGAAAGGGATCGTATAAGTACCATCACGCGACAATAATTTTCTGGCGATTTGCGCCATATCTCCGCCCGCAATGCCATATTTGGTATCCGCTTCCTTGAAATCATAATATTTCGTTTCATATACGCCATCGTTGTCGTTATCCACCCATTTGTAGTCCGTCAGCCCGTCTCCATCATTGTCCTTGCCGTCAAAAAGCCCATAATGATCGGAAAAATCTTTCAGCGTAATCAACGGCTCACTATTCAAAATAACATCGCTCGCATCAATTTTATCCAAGCCCGCCCAGGTAGATTGTTTCGGATTGTAACCGCTGCTATCCTTGGTATTCTCATTGGTCTCGTAATCGGCCTGCTTGGCTTTGCCGCCGGCGACAAAGTTCGCCAGGGATTTCATTAGTTTGCCGTAAAGATCGGGATTGAGATCATGATTGATATTACCCACGCCGGTATCGGGATCCAAAACGAAATTAAAGGGATTGGAATCTTCAACGAAACTACCCACGCTCGGCAGACCGTTATAACAGGAGTCTAAATATACCTTATCCACATCCTCATATTTATAATCCGCTGGAAATTGATAGCTATCCACGTGATTTTGCTGATTCACTATGGATTTTTCGGGAAATTGTAATTTGCCATCTTGATTAACCGGCCCCATGCTGCCAGCCGGATCCAGCACCGGCATTGCCGCCACCACGCCCAGACAGCGATCCCCATTTTTACTGGCGGAATTCGCGTTACAGCCCGCCGAAGCATCGTAAGCGCCACCGTTATAGCCTTGATTTTTATTTTGATACAGAGTGAAAATCGCGCCCTGACTGTTAAAGTTCACTCCCGGGGGCGTATCCAGTAAAACATATGCCTCGGGATTTCCTTGCGGATCACTATTTGTGGTAAGCCCATCTTTATTGACTGTAAAAGAAAAATACTGTTTTGATGGCTTGTTCTTGCGATAAAAGTCTATGCTGAAATATCCCACGACCGCCTTTGCGTCACCACCGTCAACCGACTTATTGTCCGCCGGCACCACTTTTATCGGATAAGGAAAATTTTTCAATTTTTCCGAAGCCTTCACACCGCTATTTTTGTCATTAACAATATCAATCACGCCCTTCACGGTTTGATAAGACTCTTCAATCGCCTGATCAAAGCTGTAAGAAAAATTCAGATTTTTACCATTCACTTTCACGATCACATCACCCTTTTGCAGGGCCTGCTCCACGGCGCCTTTATACGCCGCGCCCTTTCCGGCCAGCGGATTATGCGTAAACGCCGAAATTCCGTAATTTGGATTATCCTCAACAATTGCTCCGGTATCATAAGTGCCGTCGCTGTGCGCCTGTCCGGCAAAAGCTCCGCCGGTCGCCTGAAATAATTCCGAGGATTGCCCGCCAATGGAAATTGGCGACAGCATGCGGGTATTTACTCCCACGCTACGCGTATTCGCCGCAGTCGCGCCATCATCCGAACGAATCGAACGCGTCAAAATGGAATATTTCCCACCAACCCCGAGCGGATTGAAATTTTTGTTTCCGTCAAAATACTCATCTTTGGTGGAACCAAGCAGTGGCATACATTGCTTCGGACTTTGCAAAATTGAAGCATCAATGCCATTCACATACCATTTGCCATCCTGCTCATTTCGATAATTGAATTTGTAAAAAATCTTATTAGTCTTAATCGGCAGATCACCAAGTAGCGAATCATGAGCCTTGATTGTAAATGGCTGATCCCCAAAGGTTCCGGACATTTCCGAGTAATCCGCCAAATTTAACGGTTCCTGAATTTTTCCCACCACTTCATTTATTTTTTTCTCCAACGCCTCATTAACATTCTTCAGGTAATATTTTGTATATTCGTCTTTAATACCAATCAGTCCCACCACACTATCCACATTCATATTGCCCTTTACGTCCTTATCATAACGCGCGGTATAAGCCGCCCAATCATTTACGCTACCGATATATTTGCTCAAAACCTGATAATACGGAATCAAGGATTGATCAATCACCGATTTGCTGAAAATATCCGGCATGTTCGCCAGGGGATTGGAATTTTGAACCGCCGCCAAAAAATCCCCATTTTTACCCTTTGGCTTGATCTCTTCCGGAATATCTTTTAGCACCGCGGTATTCTGACTACTCAAAGCGTTAGCCCAGAATTTGTTGTAACGCATATAAGCCAAATCTTCCAACGCCGCCAAATATTTTACATAACTTTTATAACTGTCCGTGTTGATTTGCTCTTCTTCATGCACCAAATCACCAAAAAACATCCTGCGCTCGAATTGTGAGAACATCGGCACACC
>JACRIB010000019.1 GCA_016235895.1 Candidatus Peregrinibacteria bacterium
GCTTCAACAAGTCCAAGACCTGTCAATTCACGAACTACCTTGATTACAGCGATTTTTTGACCACCACCGGAAGCAAGGATCACGTTCTTTTTGCCACTGTCTTCTTCTGCAGCGGGAGCAGCTCCTGCCGGAGCGCCCATCATTACCGGAGCGGCAGCGGAAACACCAAACTTATCTTCCAAAGCCTTCACCAAAGAAGCGAGTTCAAGTACAGGTAGTTTTTCTACTAATTCCAGAATTTTTTCAGCATCTTTGCTGAGATCTACAGCTTTTACATCGTCTGACATAATTTTTTAGGTTAAATAAATATAAATTTTTGGCGTCTTGCGCCTTATTAAACAGCTTTCTTATCCTTGATGGCAGCCAATACGCGGACAAATCCTCCGATAGTATTTTGCAACACATCGTGGAAGCCCTGAATTGGATATTTGACCAAATACACGAACTTACCAAGCAATTCTTTCTTGCTAGGCAACGTGGCCAACACCTTGGTTTCAGCTAAACCAAGGACTTTCCCTCCGAAAAGCGCACCGCGCAATTTCAGATTTTCATGCTTTTTGGCGAATTGGTGAATGATTCTGGCCGCGGCTACCTCGTCTTCCATACTGAAAGCGGCACCTACAGGTCCTTCGATAATTTCATCCGGAACTTCATAGCCACAGTCTTTGGCCGCCATTTTCATCAGGGTTTTCTTGGCAACGCCGAATCTGACGCCCTCTTTACGCATTTCTTTGCGCAAAGCGTCCAAATCCTTCACCGATACCCCTTGATAATCCGCGAAAACCACGGATTTTGCCGCCTTCACGTCTTCCGTCAGCTTTTTGAGGATTGCTCCCTTTTGTGCTTTTGTTAATGGCATAATTTTTGGCTTAAATGATTTAGCTTTTAATCTGTGAGATTTTTTTCGACCTTTAAATAAAAAATCCCGATCATCACATAGACAATCGAAACCTGTCTCGGCGGGTCTTCTCTCCGACGAAATGCCGGAGTGCCTGCTGTCTATGACCCACGAATTCTAGCACTTAACCCTTAAAAGGCAAGCCAAAATTTGGTTGCATCGCCCCGCTTAATATTCTGGCATACAAATGGCCTTCTTCCACATCGTCAGGATCTTCGTTTTCCTCAAGAGCCTTGAAAAGATCATAGCCTACTATAAAACGGGGAACATAAAGTTTACCCGCCCCCGAGGCATTATAAAACGGCAGCGTTTCCATAAATGCCGAAACGGATCCGTTGGCTATCCTGGTGTTAGGATCGCTTCCTTTATCGAGATTTGGATTGATACGCGCGATATCGGAATTATAAAAGGCAATAGCCATTAACCATGCCTGATTTTTTCTAATATTTTCATTACCGGAAAAATTTGCCACAACCGCATCCCTGTTGCCATAAATGAAGGCCAAGCCCATGGCAAGCTGTTTTCTTACGTTATTATCGCTAACATCATCAAGATTTGCATACATTTCATTGTAGCGTTTTTTTCTTAACAATGTGACATAACGGCCATATTCACGGCCATCCTTGGTATTCTTCAGGCGATTTAGCTCCGCTTCAATATTCTTCGGCAATTCAAAAGTGTCTTCAGCCGGTGGCTGCATGGAAGTGAACTGGAATTCGCCGCTTACTCCTTCCGCACGATTATAGAAATTTACAAAATCGGTTTCATTCCTGATAAGGGCAAATAAAAGGTCCGGATCAACATATTGTTGAAGTTTTTTTGAAGCCATCATAGCTTGCCCCATCTCGGTATCTTCCTTGAATTTTTTATAACGCTTGGCTATCGAGCCTTTGGAATTAATTTGTACTTTTCCCCCGGCAATATTTTTACCGTTACAAGTCATGTGCGCCAGACCGACACAGCGACTTGCAAAATATTTGTTGTCCTCAAAAATCGCTTTTTCCTCTTTGGTAAGGGTTATTTTGTCCGTAACGTAATCTGCCAACACTTTACGGAAAATGTCCATTTGCAGCACGCCGTCATCTTTTCTTTTTTTGTCTTTGAGCGCCTTCGTATAGGAGTCATAAAGCACATTACCCTTTAATTCCTCCTTTGCATCAATGGCGGCTAAAAAGCTTTCTATATCTTCGGCCGCCGCCTTCAACTGCTCGGCACGTTTGGGGTCGGGCTGTTTTTCAGATTCTTTATCTTTAGTAACGGGTGTTACCGGCACTTTGGCTTTTTCCGGTGGCTTATCCGCTGATGATCGAAATTTTGATAAACCCAAACCAACAACAGCAACCCCAAGCGCACCGGCAACCAACCCTAAAAATTTACGTCTGCTATGGTCAACAACCGAATCATCAGACTGATTAACA
>JACRIB010000095.1 GCA_016235895.1 Candidatus Peregrinibacteria bacterium
CAAAACTGTACGAATTCCTTTCAATCCTTTCGTTGGATGATATAGTTTCATGGGGTGTAGGGTTAGATATTTATGCATACCTATTCTACATCCCTTTTCTTTCCGGGGGTGCACTTGAGATTCGTGAAACTACGTAGGCCTGCTTAAACTTTCCTGAACTTCGCCACAAAGAAACCTTCTGAAATATTGCTTGGCATAGCCTTAATAGTCCCATTTAGACCTTCAAAAAATGGCAATTTATACTTAAAATCCAGATCGATCTTTTCCAGATTCAAAACTCCTTGGAATTCCTCCAACTCACCCTTCACCAACAATTCATTCTCCTGTGGTGCCAAAGTGCACGTAGAATAGACCAAAACACCTCCAGGCTTCAGTACCCTAACCGCCGTCCTAAAAAGCCTCCTCTGCAATTTGGCATTCTGACCCACGACCTTTTCCGACCAGAATTTATAAGTCCTTGGCTCATTTGTATCAATTCTACCCTCAGCGGAGCAAGGCGCATCCAACAGCACCTTGTCAAAATATTGCGGATATTTTTCACCCAATTCGCCACCGTCGCCTAAAAGGCACTTAACAATCTTCACACCCTGTTTTTCCAGATTGTATTTAAGTTTTTCAAAACGTATTTGGTCCTTCTCGTTAGCCACTATTTCCCCAATATTACCCATTCTTATGGCCATTTGAGCGGTTTTCGAACCGGGAGCCGCGCACATATCCGAAACTTTTTCGCCCGGCCTTGGATCTAGAAACAGCACCGGCAATTGCGACGAAATACCCTGAAAGTAAATTTCGCCTTTTTCATACATCGGCAATTTTTCAAAAAACTTTTCTTTCTGATTCGTAATAATCAACGAATCCGGCAAAAACTTGATTCTCTCGAAGCGCACACTCATTTCTCGCAAACTAATCATCATGTTTTGTACACTGGTTTTCAAAGTATTAATCCTAATCACCGGACATCTTTCGGCCGCAAAACCCTTCAAAATATTTTCAAAAGCAAACTGCCCATAATTGGCCTGCAATCTGTTAACCAACCCCACCGACAATAATTTCTTAATGTTTACGATACTTGTCATCTTAAAAACATTCTATCAGAGCGCTTGCGCTCTAGCGAGCTTAAGAGCGAGCAAAATGAGCGAAGCGAAAACCTAATTCAAATTGCACTTATTTACCATAGTGCTACAATGGAAGTTGCTCTACATTATCCCTTAACAATTTGGCTTATGGAAGTAACTTTCTTTCAAAAAAACCTAAACAAAAAGGAGGAAGCATCTTTCGTCGAATACGTTAACCAAAAAATTCCGTCTTTTGAGCAGCTAATCACCAAGTTTTCCCAGGATGCCGTTTTGCTCAAAGTATCTATAGAAAAATTCAATAAACATGACGCTTTTCAAGTAGAACTATGTCTCGTTTTACCTACTAAATCCTTAGTTGCATCTGAAGCCAGTCATCAAATATCCAAGGCTGTGGATCTTTCCAAAGATCGTCTTTTGGGCCAGATAAAAAAACACATGGCTTCGTTACGCAAGGATCGAGCCCATCGTTCAATCAGAGGAGTAAGAGTACTCGATCCCATGGCAATTAGCGAAGAAATACTTCAGTAGTGCGTAAACAATAAAAAAAGCCCCTCCGACATTTCCTCGGAGAGGCTTTTTATTTTTTAAAACTAATTATTTAGTCTTAGTTTCAGTCTTAACGGCTGGAGCTGTAGCATCAGTCTTGGCAGCATCTGGAGTTACTGTTACTGCTGGGGCAACCGGGGCAACCGGAGCCGGAGCTGCTTTTTCACCACTGTTGCAAGCGGTGAGAAGGGCTGTCATGCTTAGCACTGCCAAGCCAACAAAAAACTTCTTCATATTGTTTTGGTTAGATAGTAAAAATGGCTTTTGGTCGCCACTGGGGAAGAAGTATACTAGGCTTTAACATAAAATGAAGCATAAGGCCTTGACTTTCTATGTACTCTATGTTATTATAACACTGCATTGAGAATAAGTCAGGAGGAATTTGGTCTCACGATCTGATCTCTCAAGACTTCTCCCACTGCACGCTTCTCAAAGAGTCTTCGGATTCTTTAAAAAGCACCCTCTGGTATTCTTTTGATTGGCTTCGGCTTCTCAAAAGGCTATCTAGAAATTTGGTCCGTATAGCTTTTACAATTGCTATGCGGACCATTTTTTTATAGATTAAACCTATGAAACTTTGTGTTCCCATTAAGCGCAACAAAATAAACGCGGTACTCGGTGAAATGAAAAAAGCTCAAAAACACTGTGATGTCATTGAGATTTGGCTGGACGAAATTAAAGATTTAAATGCCAAAAGTCTCAATGAAATAAACAAAATAAATTCACTGCCTTTATTATACAAAGTCACTAAACCTGATCTTGCAAAAATCAAACAGCTTTTAAAAAATATTAAAAACATTGCCTATTTGGATCTGGATATTTACTGTGATACCTCCATTATCAAAAAAATAAAAAAGGCCTTTCCTCAAATAAAAATCATCATTTCTTATCACGATTTCAAAAAAACTCCTTCCGAAAAAGAACTTAATAGAATTATTCAGAAAATGATTTTTCTCCAAGCCGATATTCTGAAAATCGCCACTCACGCTCGAAAAGTGGAAGATTCCTTGAGAATACTTGCTCTCTTAAGTCACATCGGCAAACAGCAAAAGGCAATTTTTCTTTGCATGGGAAAGCACGGTCGCATCACTCGCACTACTGGACATTTATTTGGCAATTACTTAATGTATGCGCCTATGCGCGCAGCGCATTTTACTGCTCTTGGTCAACTCACAATCAGCGAATTAAAAAAGATTCTTCAATCAATTAACTAAAGCTCAATGTCACTTAAAATCGCTATTGTCGGCCTTCCCAACGTGGGAAAATCTACACTTTTTAACGCTCTCACCAGAACAAAAAGCGCCAATGCCGCCAATTATCCTTTTTGCACCATTGATCCCAATATTGGCATCGTGGAAGTTCCCGATCATCGTCTGCAGGAATTAAGTGGAATTTCCAAATCGGAAAAAACTATTCCCGCGGCCGTAGAATTCGTGGATATTGCCGGTCTGGTGAAAGGAGCCAGCACCGGCGAAGGTCTGGGCAACAAATTTCTTTCGCATATTCGTGAATGTAATGCTATCGGTCACGTGATACGAATTTTTGACGATCCTAACATTACGCACGTTCACGGAGGAATAAATCCAAAATTGGATAGGGAGGTGATTGAATCTGAGCTGCTTTTAAGCGATATCCAGACGATGGAAAATCGTGTACATAAAGCCAATTCCGATGCCAAATCCGGAGATAAAGATAAAAAAACTTATGCTGAATTGATAAATCGCGTAATGGACGGTCTCAAAAGCGGTACTCTTGCAAGTAATCTGCAACTTAGCGATGAAGAAAAAGAAGAGTTACATGATCTCCATCTTTTGAGCATGAAGCCAAATCTTTATATAATTAACGTTCCGGAATCCGAATTGGCAAAAACAGATTTGGCAAAATATGCCGAAGCCCTGGGTGTAAATGACCACGACAAAATTATTCCCATCTGCGCCAAGCTGGAGGAAGATCTCGGTCAACTTGGTTTGGAAGAAGTGTCCGAATACATGAAATCTCTAAATATCGCCGAGACCGGTCTGAATCATTTGATTCGTTCAGCTTATAAAACTCTTGGCCTCATCACCTATTTCACTTCCGGACCAAAGGAAAGCCGCGCCTGGACAATCAAAAATGGCACGCTCGCGCCTCAAGCCGCCGGAGTGATTCACACTGATTTCGAAAAAGGCTTTGTAAAAGCCGAGGTAATTTTTTGGGCAGATTTTGTGAAACATAATGGCGAAGCCGGTGCCCGCGAGCATGGCTTAATGCGCATGGAAGGCAAAGAATATTTGGTCAAAGACGGAGACGTAATGCATTTCAAATTTACTTCCTAGATTTAACGAAATGCATGTAATTTATCAAAAGATATATGTACACAAAACATATCTCCGTTAAAGTTGTGAGCCAGCTTAATTTCAAATTAAAATAAACCATTTCCATGAAAAGCAGCACAGTGGCAACTACCGGAATTATAAAAGTAAATACCCATAACAACTTTCTGTTTCGCATCAAAGGAAAATATTTACGTCCCAAATTGCTGATATAAAGAACAGTCGTTATCATAAGCAGCAAACCGAAATTAATCAGTAAATTGGCAAAAAAGGGATGATCCGACTCGAATGAAGATTGGCTTATAACTCGGATAATAAAGCCGTGGGCAACCCATAAACAGGTAGTAAAAAAAGCCACAATGCTGAATATCAATAATCCTTTGCTTGATAATCTATAAATGTCCGTTACTCCCTCCACTTGCTCGATTTCATCAAAAATATGACTCAGTACATCCAGATTTGGAACCAAAATTTCAACACTGAAAAAAGCATTTGTCTCGTATTTTGAAGCCCAACCTTTCAAGGTATACATGTCCAAAACATTGTTATACAAAATTTCGGAAATATCCCTAAGCAGCCCAAAACGATTCTTAGCTACAATACGCAAAATCACCCTTACGGGTTTCCCTTCAAATTTTTCAAAATCCGTACTTCCAATATATTTTACAACGTCCGAAGTGCGAATTTCACCTTCGGCAATCGCGGCGTATAAATCGTCCATGGTATCATATTCTTTCCCAAAATCTTTTTGGATTTTTGCCTTAATTTTTTTGAAATTTATATCACTTACCATGCCGGCCCCCACAATATCAAAATGTTTCTGCAACATTTTGAAACCTTCCGCGATTTTTTTACTTCTACCCATCTTTTTAAAATATTCCGCAATGCCATTTTTAGCGCGATTTGTCTTTACAAGCGAAAGCCACGAAAGTTCCGGTGTGTTTTTTTTAGACAACAAAACTTTTACCACGTCGCCGGTTTTTAAAGCCGCGCTGATAGGCTTGATTTTACCATTTATATCGGCTCTGAAAGCGTGATTGCCAACGTCATCTTCAATGGAATAAGCAAAATCCAATACAGTAGCTCCTTTTGGTAAATCGATAGGCATACCTGTAGGAGAAAACACGAAAATTCGATCTTCGAAAATATCCGCTTTAATATTGTTCATGAATTCTTCGTTTGTTTGCTGGTTTTTTTCAATTTCCAGAATTCTATTCACCCATTGTGCCCGTTTTCCTTCAGCAACCAAAGTATTATCTTCAAAAAAATTGGCCGCAATACCGTATTCCGCATTTGAATCCATTTCTTTTGTTTTAATTTGAATTTCGGTCAGCACGCCTTCAATGCCGAAAACGGTTGTATGTAAACTTTGATAACCATTATTCTTGGGATTTGCTATATAGTCCCTGAATCTATCATTGATTGGCACGAAATTACCGTGTATCAAGCCCAAAACATGATAACAATCAGCAATACTTTCCACTACAATCTTAATTGAAATTCGATGGTCAACATCATCCACCGTTTTACCAATGGCGGAAATTTTTTTATAAATGCTATAAAGACTTTTACTTTTACGGGTAATTTCCGCTTCAATTTTATTTTCATCGCATGCCTCCGCCACGGTATTGATAAAATTTTCAGCATATTGGGCTCTTAAAACTTCATACTTTTCACGATTCTTCTTTAACTTTTCATATTCTTTTGGTTTGAGACAACTAAAACACAAGTCTTCCAGTTGTGATTTTATATCCTGAATCCCCAGTAAATTGGCAATCGGAACATAAATTTCCAAAGTCTCGCCGGCGATACGCAATCTCTTATTTTCGTCATCAAGATTTCCCAACGTCTGCATATTGTGCAATCTATCGGCAAGTTTAATCAAAATCACCCTCAAATCCTCACCGCTATGTAGAAAAAGCTTTTTCAGCGATTCCACCTGACGCTGCGGCATATCATTTTGATAATAAACCTTGGAAAGCTTGGTAATTCCATCAACCAGGAAAGCTACTTTCTCGCCAAAAAACTCCCTGACTTCTTCCAAAGTTCTGTTGGTATCTTCAGGCACATCATGCAAAATGGCACTTATCAGCGTGTCCTCATCGGCATGCAAAGAAATCAGAATTTTTACCACTTCTATCGGATGAGCGATATAGGGTGTCTTGTCGTCTTTACGCATCTGTCCGCGGTGAGCACTTTCCGCAAATTTAAAGGCTTGCAAAAATTTTTCTTTATTAAAACGGGGCAAATATGCCTGTATTTTTTCTATCAGTTCCGGAATTTTGAAATATTTATCGTAAGAAATAATTGCCATAAAACTTTTGAAATTGCCACGAAGTATCTCACAGATAACCAAAAAAGACAAATTTTGGGATCGTCAGCATTGATAATAACCTCAAAAAAAGGTATAATTAACAGATTTGTTAAGTTCGCAAAATGACCGAAAATACTAACCAAGTGCATCAAACATCTTTGGAACCAAAAAACGAAGAGTTTTTTGAAAAACGCGATTTCAAAACCATCTTGAAAGATGCCGGTCGTCAACTGGTGGCCAGTTTTATTATTCTGATTATAGGCTTTTTAGTCTTAAATTGGTCGGCCTATTATCAGATTGCCCAAAGTCAATGGCGTTCCTGGTTTGGCTCGCAGCAGATTAGTCCCTTGACTCAATTGGTTGAAAACAAACCGGTGGTCTACAATTCGACAAATCTGCAAACCAGTAACAATCCTACCATTCAGAAAAAACAAATTCCACCCTTGGACATGGAAATCGCCCCTTCGGATGATCGCATCATTATTCCCAGAATCAACCAGAACATTCCGGTTGTTAAAATAAGCAGTGATTATCTGATAAAACGTGATTGGGACGGACTGGAAAAACAGATGCAGGAAGCGCTTAAGGACGGAGTCGTACATTATCCAGGCACCAGTTTGCCCGGCCAGACCGGCAATGTCGTAATTACTGGCCATAGTTCCTATTTTCCTTGGGATCCGGGGCGTTTCAAAGACGTTTTCGCCCTTTTACACGACGTGGTGCAAGGTGACCGCATCGTGATTTATTTCAATCAGGATAAATATCTTTATGAAGTGAATGACATTAAAATAATTCTCCCTGACGACATTTCGGTTCTTAAGCAGACTCCGGACAATCGCATTACATTGATCACTTGCACCCCGGTAGGCACCAACTTGAAAAGGTTGATAGTCACGGCAAAACTGATAGCTAAAAACGGCCAACCAGTAGAATAAAAATCAAAGCTGCTTCAATTGACCCAACAAGGCATCTTCCTCACTCTTTTCCTGTGTTTGCTGGACCGCTTCAGCTTGCTTGATTTTTTCAATGGATTCCTTGCGCTTGGTCTCATCAATGGGAACGACCGGAGCTTTGTTGTCAATTCTACTCATTTCCTGATTGTATTCTTTGTCCAATTTCGCCAACTGATCCCTTTCATTCACCAAAATATCTCTGAATTTCACGATTTGTTCCTCGCTCATGATCGGCATAATTTGCATCCAATATTCGCGCTCTTCTTCGTTCATCGATTCCGTTTCATAAATCAATTTCACCAAATCCGGAAACTTATCCCTGACAATGGCAGGTATAATATATTTGGCTTCAGCTTCAGTAATATACTGTTCTTGCGATTTATTTTTATCAATCACAATGCCATCGCTGCCGGCCGTGCCCTGCTTGGTCTTTTGCTGACCAACCATGCCTCCGCCAACCGCCGCCGCCTGATTTGTAGTTGCTATATCCGCCATCTTTTTTATTGTATGCTATTCATTGTTAAAAACAACCTGTTATTTTAGTGCGTCCGCGTCTGTTTTATTTTTCTTTGCCGCTGTTAGTAATGGCCCAAATTTCGCCCAATATTCCTTTATCATTTCGGCTTCTTCACGTTTATTTTTTGCGTCGACATAAGCCGATTTATCGGCATCAGTAGCAGCAGGAGCCCTGGATTTTTGTTCAGCTGCAACTTCAGCTTTTTTTAATTCATCTATATTCAATGAATCTACTTGAATTTTTAATCCAGCCATCGTTTCCTCAATAAATTTCACGTTATTTGAGGCCTCGGTTTTAATTTTAGTAACATCAAGAGGAATTGGATTTTTCTCATATAGAGCTATTAAATCAGACATTCCCCTATTTTTTGCTTCAATATCTTCAAATGATTTTTTAACACTCTCAACAGGTGTCAGCTTGGCAGCTTCCGGAGCATCGGCCGGCTTCGCCTCCCCTTCCGCTTTTTCGTCCGGAGCCGCTTTGAAATTATCAATATTCGGTACCAAAACCGTCATCAATCCGATCATTTTTTTAACCGGACAATCCGCGTCGCTTAATTTGAAAGTATGAACAGGTTTTGTTGCATCTTCAATGTCGAAATACTTAAACTCATCTGCTACTCCGGTCGCGTAAGCTACCACTTTTTCCCCCTTGGATAAATCCGGCACAAAAACTATCAATGTGCCCTTTTTTGGGCTGCCGCTTTTGATTTTATCCAAAGTGGAAACTTCATAGAGCGCCACATCCGATTTTGTCGTATGTATTAGTGACGCTGCCAAAGTGGTAGTGTCTTCAATATCATCAAAACCCCACAACACATTTGTCACGAATTTTGTGGAGGCTCTTTCTCTGCCCAGCTTATGACCCGCAGTTTTTTCTTTCTCGGCCTTTTCTTTCAAATCTTTCAGAGTATCGACTTCAGCTTTTGCTTTATCGCCTTTTAGCACTGCATCAAGCTGTTTTCCATCAAGTGATTTGTCTTTGTATTCTTCCGATGTAGTGATAGTGGTTTCAAATCTTCCGGGCATCAAATCTACGTAATTACTATACTTTGCCGCCAATCTAAGCATAGCCAAAGCAAAAGTGGAAAGAGGGCCTTGCATACCGGGATTGGCTTTCAGTTGAGCTTCAAGATCATGATAAGCCTGCGACCATTTGTTGTCCGGCATTTCTTCCTCGCCTTCGTTTTTTTTCTCTTTTGAAGCATCTGGTGCCACGTCTTTGGCCGTTTTATCACCTAATTTGCCACGTTCTGCGCCCGCCGCACTGCTCACCGCAGGCCCTTCCTTTGGCGTGACTCCTTGAGGAGCTTCGGGTTTCTTTTCCGGTTTAGTTTCTGGAGTCATATTTTTTAAATTATGAATATATCGCCACCTTGGGCTTCGAGTCTCTCCTTGGTAACTCGCAATTTTTCCACAAGATTGTCGATTTGATAGGTATCTTTGTAACCGGCTTCATACAGCCCTTTAATCTCCCTGATTACATGCAAAAGATTCATCGCCTCATAGTCAGCCTGACCCTGTGCTTTTTGCTCAAGCTTGTCGTAAACAGCATGATTGATCAGGGAATCGGCTTTATAAATCTGAATTTTTCCTTCATTTATTAGTTTTATCAACATTTCTAAAAAATCCTTATTTTGGCTACTGCCCGAGTATTTCAAGGGCTCGTTTAACTGCCTTTGAGTCTGTTCGTCTTTAAAAACCGCTGTTTGTTGACTTTGATCACTCATAATCATTTGAATAAATCTCTGAATTATAGCAAAATTGAGCTGAAAAATCAATCAAGACGACCACTTCCATGAATGCCAAAGAAGCCAAAATTCGCATCGAAAAATTGAAAGAGAAAATTAATGAACTGAATTATAAATATTTTGTCCTTGATGAATCTGAAGTAAATGAGTCCGTTCGCGACTCTCTTAAGCGAGAACTAATCGATCTGGAGAACCAATTTCCCGAATTTATCACTCCCGATTCCCCGACCCAACGTGTCGGTAGCATGCTTTCCGGTCGCTTCAAGGAAGTGCCTCATAAAAGCCCAAAAATGAGCCTTGCAGACGTTTTTTCCGCTGAGGAAATTCGTGAATGGTATGAAAAAATTAAAAAATTGGTATCCAGTCACATCGATTTTGTTTGTGAACTGAAAATTGACGGCTTGAATATCACCATTCAGTACGAAAAAGGCTTGTATGTGCGCGCACTGACTCGTGGTAATGGTAAAGTCGGTGAAGATGTAACCCACACTGTGAAAACCATCGAATCCGTTCCGTTAAGACTCAATGAGTCGATCGATCTGGAAGTTTCCGGTGAAGTCTTTTTACCCAATCATAGTTTTGAAGCACTAAATATAGCTCAAGCTCAAGCAAATCTTCCGCTTTTCGCCAATGCTCGCAATACCGCTGCCGGCTCCGTGCGCCAGCTTGATCCGGAAATCACCGCCGGTCGCAAACTGGATATGTTTGTCTATCACATCGATCGTAACGCTTCTCACAATGGCATCAAAACCCAAGAAGATGTTCTCAAAAATCTGCAAAAAATCGGCCTCAAAACCTGTACTAAATTTCAAAAATTTTCTAACATCGAGGACGTGATCAAATTTTGTGATCAATGGCATAAAAAAAGAGAAAATCTGCCCTTCGAAATAGATGGTATCGTAATAAAAGTCAATGATCTTGAACAGCAAAAGCAAATGGGTTTTACCGCTAAGGCTCCACGTTATGCTGTAGCTTACAAATTTCCTGCGACCCAAGTAAGCAGCCAAATTCTGGACATCATTTTACAAGTTGGGCGCACCGGCGCCATCACCCCGGTGGCTGTCATGACGCCCACGCTCGTGGCCGGAAGTACCATTTCCAGAGCCACTCTCCACAACGAGGACGAGATTCGCAAAAAAGACATCAAAATAGGGGATACGGTCATAATTCAGAAGGCCGGCGACGTAATTCCGGAAGTCGTGGAGGTTATCAAGGATTTGCGCACCGGCAGAGAAAAAACTTTTCATTTTCCTAAAAACTGCCCGATTTGCGGCTCTCCGATAAGCAGAAAAGATGGTGAGGCCGCTTATTATTGCAGCAACAAAAACTGCTACGCACGTGAAAAAGAGGGCATAAATCATTTCGTTTCCAAAAAAGCTTTCGACATCGATGGTCTGGGCGAGAGCGTGGTTAATCAGCTTTTGGAAGCGGGATTAATTCGCGATGCCGCCGATATTTTTCTGCTAAAACCAGAAGACCTCATGAGTCTGGATCTTTTTAAGGAAAAGCGTACAAATAATTTGTTCGCAAGTATAGAAAAGTCAAAGACCATAACCATGGAACGCTTCTTTTTTGCTCTGGGAATTCGTTATCTTGGCGAGCAAAGCGCTTATGATTTTAGTAAATTTATTTTTAGTCATATTCGCAACAATCACCATTTAGATATTTTATCACTTATTCAAATTGTAAAATCGTTATCAGTCGATGAAATTAAAAACATCGATGGCATCGGTGAAAAAATCGGAGACACTCTTTATGAGTGGTTTCATAATGAAAAAAATGAGGAATACCTGAAAAAACTGCATAAAGTCGGCATTATTCTCAAAACTGATTCTCTGAAATCATCCGGCAAATTATCCGGCAAAAGCTTTGTTATCACCGGCACGCTCATCGAGTTTACCCGAGACCAAGCCAAAGACCTCATCAAGCAAAGTGGGGGCAAAGTACATTCGTCCACAACAAAAGACACGGACTTTCTGGTTGTGGGAGAATCCGCCGGTTCCAAATTGGAAAAAGCCCGAAAGCTCGGCATCACAACTCTTTCCGAAGCTGAATTTAAAAAAATGCTTTCTTGATTATTCCACCACCTGGCCGCCAAATATTTCCAGCGCTTCATCAACAACATTTTTGTCATTATCATCCTGCGGCTCATCCTCAATCACCGCTTTAATTTCCAGCGCTTTCACGACTGACATTATTTTCACGGCCTGATCAAAAAGTTCCTTGATTACATTTTCCAACTCCACCCTGTGAGCCGGTTCCATCACTTTGTCCTTATGAAAAATTGTGGAAAATTGCAAAACAAGATTAACACCATCCAGTTCCAAAGGCTTGGCATTTTTTAAAGAATTTTTTAATGCCGGATTTTTTATTCTTTCTACAACTCTCGGCCAATTTTTTTGAATATTTTCCAGGCTCAAATTCATTTTCTCCACTTTTGGTTCATCCTTTGAAGCGGCAATCGTCTGATGTTTTCTTTCGATTGTTTTTTCTTCTACTTTCTCTTGAGCAACCTCCTCTTTGCCGGCCTCCATTTCAAGCAGATTATTTGTCAGTTCAATAACCGCGATTTCCAATGAAAGCTGAGGAATATCCGCCTCCAATCTCTGCTGGGCTTTTTGAAAAGTTTCAATCATTCTGATAAGCCTGGCGACCTCTGCGGGCTTTTCCGCCGAAATTGCTTCCAGCATTTTATTACGCAATAAATCCACAAACTCATGTGAAAATTGTCTGAAATCACTACCCTGAACATGCAATTCATTGATAATCGCCAGCGCCTCCCTGGTTTGATTTTTCATTAAAACATCATACATATTTTCCAGCATACTCAAGCCGCTTATGCCTAAAACATCCTGCACTTTTTCAAAACTTAACATGTTTTCCACCGTCAATTGTTCCAACAAACCGATAGCATCACGCAGCCCTCCATCCACATATTTGCTGATAGCTTCAAGAGCCTCATCCTCCGCTTGAATTCCTTCCAGTTGCGCGATGTAGCTCAACCTCGTCATCAAAGCCTTCGTCGTAATTCTTTTGAAATCAAAACGCTGGCATCTGGAAATGATCGTTTCCGGAATTTTATGCACTTCGGTCGTGGCCAAAATAAAATAAGCATGAGACGGTGGCTCTTCCAAGGTCTTCAGTAAGGCGTTAAAGGCCTCTTTGGTCATCATGTGCACCTCATCAATGATGTAGACTTTTACCTTCGATCTCGTCGGCGCAAAATTTATTTTTTCTTTCAAATCCCGCACTTCATCGATACCGCGATTTGAAGCGGCATCTATCTCTATCAGATCAATTAGGCGCCCGTCACTGATTTCCTTGCAGAATTCACATTCATTGCAGGGATCAAAATCATCATTTAAATTTTGACAATTTAGAGCTTTGGCCATCAATCTGGCCGTGGAAGTCTTACCCGTACCTCTGGGGCCGGTAAAAAGGTAAGCATGAGCCACATGCCCGGATTTCAGGGCGTTCATCAGAGTAATTTTGACATGGTCCTGACCAACCAGATTATCAAAATTATGTGGTCTGTATTTGCGATACAAGGAAACTTCTTCCATAAAAATCCTTAGTGGAACTGCATACTAGCACAACTTCCTGATTTTTTGCAGCAACTTTTTTTCAAAAATTTCTCGCGAGAAATTAAAGGAATGTTTCCTGATTGTATGAGGTTTATAAAATTTTTCGTTATACATCAGTCTAGCCAAACCATCTTCCATGGCTTCAACATTTTGCTCAAAGAAAAATTCTCCGGTTTTTCCGGACAATACACTTTCCATCACGCCGCCTTTGCCATAAGCTAAAACGGGCTTGCCGCAAGCCATCGCTTCCACCGGCGTAATACCAAAATCTTCCTCTCCCGGGAAGATTAACGCCCGACAATTTTCCATATATTCTTTCACTGTCGCGTCGTCTTTAAATCCGAGAAATTCAATATTTTCACCGGCCATATTTTGCAAATATTCTCTCTGCGGACCTTCACCGATGATCACCAGTCTGCGCCGTATTTTATTGAACAATTGCACTGCCAAATCAATTTTTTTGTAAGGAGTCAGCGTGGAAACAATCAAAAAATAATTTTCATTGCTTTCTTTGGCGCGAAAACGCTCCACGTCCACGGGTGGATAAACAATATCGCTCTCCGCCTGGTAATATTTTTTTAACCTGTTTCGCACGTTGGCCGAATTGGCGAGATATTTGTCAGGTCTATCTGCAGCGGTACGATCCCATTCCCGCAAATACTTCATCAGTGGCGCGTATAACAACTTTTTCCAACCGTTCAAACCATTTTCTTCACGATATTCATTAGCGTAATCCCAGGCATAGCGCATAGGGGAGTGGCAATAACAAAGATGCCTGGTTTTCAAATTCGTAACCAAACCATGTGAAAAAGCCGTGCTTGAACTGATCACCAAATCATATTCACTTAAGTCCAATTCCTCAATAGCTCGTGGCATTTTATAAACCAAAAAGCGGTTACGCTTCCTGATAAACTCCGGATAATTCTGCAAAAATGAAGTCCTTACTCTATCTCTGGGAAAAGTTTTGCCTACGGCACTTTCGTCATATAACAAAGTATAAATAGGTGCTTTCGGAAACATTTCCGCCAACACTTTTACAACTCGCTCGGCACCACCCAACTTTAGCAAAAAATCATGTACGATTGCGACTTTCATGAGAAATGAGAAACAAAAAGGGCGACACCTTGTCGCCCCTCAATCTACTGAATTATTTTTTGGTACCGGCATCGGCGGCCGGAGCGACCGGAGCGGCAGCACCACCACAATCTTTCACCGTTTGATTCTGTACGGCCTTCACATCGGCATCATCCTTATATTTTTCCTTGAGGGCTTTCATCGCGGCATCATCACTGGTGTCAAAACCATAACTCTTAACAATGTCTTTGGCTTTTTCCTGTAAAGATGGGTCAAAAATATTGTCGGACTTCAAAACCAAACAGCTGACATCCTTCATCGCGCTAAGATAACGATCCTTCTCGGGCTTCTTACCGGAACATCCGACAAGCACGAGAGATACCAATGCCAAACCCGCAAGCAACTTTTTCATAGGAAATAGTTTAGAAATTAAGTACCCGAATTATACCCTCCTAAAACCAAGAGTCAAACCTGGAAAAATTTCCGGCATTTAAAACATCATCTTTTGTCAGCCAACCGCGTCTGGCAATTCCGACTCCGTATTTCATATATTCCAGATGATCGGGACTATGAGAGTCGGTATTTATGACAAATTTTGCACCTTTGGCTTTAGCGATGCGGACATATTTATCCGTTAGATCAAGTCTGTTTGGGTTGGCGTTAATTTCCAGAGCTACTTTATTTTGCACGCAGGCCTCAATCACTTTTTCCATATCAAATTCCATTTCCGCCCGTTTATTAATCAGGCGACCCGTGGGATGAGCCAAAATCATAGAGTACGGATTTTCAACGGCCGCAATCAAACGCTTGGTCTGGTCCTCCGCCGGCAAACGATTGAACATGTGGGCGCTGATTATTACCACGTCCAACTTTTTCAGAACTTCGTCATTAAAATCCAAATCACCATTTTTCAAAATATCCACCTCGCAACCCTTCAAAATTCTTATTCTTCCTTTCAATTTTTTGTTCAATTTATCGATTTCTTCCCCTTGCGATTTTATCTCTTTTGTTCCCATTCCTCCGGTTACTCCCATGACTGAAGAATGATCAGTCACGGCAAAATATTCATATCCGCAAGCCATGAAAGCCTTCGCCATTTCTTCAATTGAATTTTTACCATCACTATATTTTGTATGACTGTGTAAATCAGCCTTTATGTCTTTCAATTCAATAAATTCCGGAAATTTTTTATGTTTCAATCCGAAATCTATTTCACCATCATCCTCGCGGATTTCAGGGATAATAAACGGCAACCCCAGAGTTTTAAGAACTTCTTCCTCGCCTTTTCCGGCGATCATTTTTTCACCTTTGAAAACACCGTATTCATTTACTTTTAGGCCCTGTTTTTTGGCCAAATCTCGAATATGAATATTGTGATTTTTATCACCGGTAAAATAGTGGAGGGCTGCGCCAAAACTTTCCTCCGCCACTACGCGCAAATCTACCTGAATACCACTCTGCAAAACCACGCTGGATTTTGTATCTCCCACCGATAATATATTCAAAATTTCCTTATATTTAACAAAATAATCCATTACTTTTGCGTGACTCTTTTTCGGATCCTTTACGGTTGCAATAATATCAATGTCACCGATTGTTTCCTGCCAGCGTCGCAGACTTCCCGCGTATTGAACCTGTTTTATTTCACTGCATTTTCTCAAGTATCCGATGAAACTTTCGGCTTCCTGCAGCGCTTCATCGATCAAGTGTCTGTTGCTGGAAAACCTGCCCAGTTCCTCAATTGCTTTCAGTATTTCATTTTCACTTTTTTCACCCATTTTTTCCAAACCGCGCAGTTTATGTTTTTCCGCCGCTTCTTTTAATTGCTTAATATTTGTAATTTTTAATCTTGAATAAAAAAGCTTAATTTTTTTAGGTCCGACTCCGCGCAGATTCATCATTTCCAAAAGTCCGGGCGGAAAATTCTTTTTCATTTTTTCATGTTCCTGGCATTTTCCGGTACGCACCAATTCAATAATTTTCTCTTTCAAAGCCTTGCCTATGCCAGGAATCGAATCCAATTCCTGCGGATTTCTCTCCACCACCTGACGCAAATCAAGCGGAAAATTTCCAATGGTCAAAGCGCCTTTACGATAGGCATTCACTCTGAAAAAATCCGCACCATTGATGTCCAGCATATTGCCAATTTCTTCAAAAATCGCGGCTATTCCTTTATTGTCCATAATGTTTTTTTAGCGACCTTCTCCCAATCAAATAATTTAAGCCTTTCCCGTCCCCTGGCAACAAGATTTTCGGCGTATTTTTCGTCACTAGCCAGTTTGTCCAGTCCGGCAGCCATTTCTTCCACGTCGTTTGGATCCACATAATGCACCGCTTCACCTCCGACCTCCGGTAGGGAAGAGGTATTTGAACAAAGCACAGCCTTCCCGTAATAAAAAGCCTCTAAAATTGGCAGACCGAACCCTTCATACAAAGAGGGAAAAACAAAAAATTTACAATTTTTATACAAAACCGCTTTTTCTTCTTCCGTGATATAACCCGGCATTATCACTTTATGGGCCAGACTTGATTTATTTACTATTTTTACGATTTTCTCAAAACCGACTCCTCTTTTTCCCGCAAGAATCAGCCTGTAATCAGGATTTTTTTCTTGAAATTTGGCGAAAGCCTCTACCAGTTTCGGTAAATTTTTTTTACTTTCCAAACGGCCAACAAAAAGAATATATGGATCATTTTTCCGAATATCAAAATACTTAAAAATTACCGATTCATTCATTATTTTTTCGTCATTCACACTTTTTGGCTCGGAAAATCCATGTGGAATAACTACAATTTTATCTTTCGGGCAATTATAATATTTAATTAAATCTTGTTTCGTCGCCTCGCTTGGCACTATGATTTTTGTTGCTTTCTTTACCGCAAATTTGGTGCTCCAATTCAGATAATGAAATTGAGAAAAAGAATAAACGCCGGGCAGATGCTTAAAGGCCACATCATGAATGGTAATCACGCTTTTTTTCGGCAAATTCAAGGGCAGCGTATGAGAAGGTACAAACAAAACATCCGGAGGATTGAGACGCATTTCCTTTGATAATGACTTGAGCGTCCACAATCTCAAACCGGGCAAGATTTTATTTTGAATTTTTTCCAATCCCAGCCTTTCCTTTGAATACAAAATTAGTTCATCGTCGACACTAATGACCTTTAACAAGCCATTAATTATCTGCCAGCTATACCATTCCACTCCAGTCGCTTCAGCGTGTTTGTAACGTGACGCGTCAATTCCAATTTTCATGACGCCATCCTATCATTTTCCTCTCGCCAAAACCAGTCCGCATACCTTCGCCGCGCCATTAGCTTTCAAAATTTTTGCGCACTCATTTAAAGTGGTACCGGTTGTGGCTATATCATCAACCAAAATCACATTTTTATTTTTCAGAATTTCACCAAATTCATTTTTATAAAAAATTTTATCTTGTAAATTTTTCAGTCTCTCGCTACGCAATTTTCCGGCTTGCTGCTGAGCTCCGTCCTTCCTACCAAGACAATCAAACAATTGCATTCCACTAAAATTTTCCACCAAATATTCCGCCAAAACCAGAGCTTGATTAAATCCGCGATATTTCAATCTTTTTTCACTCAATGGCACCGGCACAAGTAAAAGATTTTCTCCTCCGATTTTCAAACTCTGCGAAAAAATCGCCAATTGATGTTTCATGATTTTGCCCAAAACCAAAGCTAAATCCTGACTAAATCGATATTTAAACTGCACAATCATTTTGCTGATTAAGTGCATTTTTGAATATTCCAGACAAACCAGTAATTGATCGAAAGAAAAATTTTCCACGCATGGCGAGGCATCCCCTGTGGGTTTTTTGCCGCAAAATTTACCATCACTATTTTTAGTGCGACACGACGGGCAACACTGCATTTTCAGTAATCGCAATTCTTCCTTGCACAATGGGCACAAATAGCCATCTTCCTCACCACATCCCAAGCACTTTTTGGGAAAAATAAAATCCAAAAGATCCGCAAATTTCATAATTATTTTTGTTAAATAATTACAAACTAGCAGACCAATCTAAAATTTTCTTAAAATAAAACTAAAAATTTTAAAATTCATGGAGTTTTTTCCACCAACTGAAATGAATCCGTAAAATAGGTCACACTGGCCGGCATGGCCGCCACCGCGATCAAAACCAATATTGCCATGATCAAAAAACTTTTGAATCTCCAAAGCTTACTTTTTGATATTATTTTTGTTTTCATTTGCGACTGTAGTCATTTGGGGGGCTGAGAAGTGAAAGACTTGGCTAAAGAAAGGGCAGAAGTCAAAATTATCGCGATAACACATAATTTTGACACTATGAAACTTCAAAAAAAAGACTATTAGATGTCCACTTTGTGGA